>JARRRG010000164.1:0-6511 GCA_037380965.1 Deltaproteobacteria bacterium | reverse complement strand
ATTCATGACGTACTTCTCCTTTCAAGGGCAGGACGTAACTATCCGGCCCTCGTTTTGGTTCTGGTTTTGCTGATAGGTTTTCTAAGGCTAATCAGGCGGTTGAAAGGTGGGAACGGGGAGGAGAGATCCAGCGTGTTTCTCCCATTATGGAGAGGTCTTCAAAGGTTGATACACCAAGTTTAGGGAGCGTGCGGTTGATTCTCTTCGATCACTTGACCCGGTTCGGCGGCCAGGCAAAACCTTGACCTGATCCGAGCTCGGCTCTTTTCCACTCGATTCTGCCTTGGTTTACACCCTTTCGACCTTATAGAAGGCCTTTGTCGGCTGGTTCAGTTTCAATTCGAGAATGACCAAACTTTTGCCTTGATTGCCAGGACGCTGCAGCGGGCCGAAGGTTGAGGCTGATTCCCCTCGAGAACCCGTAGAACCAGAATTGAGCAGCGATTACCGTTGCGGCGGGCACACAGGGCCGCGCGGCCCCACGAACCCTCCAATCAGCTTATCCGAGCCTTTAAGGGCTTCCCGCCTTGACGGACCCCTGCCGATGGCCGAGCCGAATGCCAAAGACAGCGAAAAATCCCGACTCTCGTGCGTGCATGCAATCTATGATCACGGCATGGTCTGACAATTTCGCGCTATGGGCTCACGCACCACGAGATCCGATTCTCCACCATTCCGGAGAACGCAACCTTCACCAATTGCTATCAGCATTTGACCCCAGTGGTTCCGGACGCCTCGATCGACTCGATGAGATAGCCCGCGTACAGCATCAGGCTCAGCGCGCCCACCATCGAACATATCTGCTCGCTTTCACGTTTGCCTCGAATCATTTCAACAAGGCCCGCGGCCATGACCTCCTAATCTCCGTTCCGGATGTGGCTCATGCTCAATGATCGCGTCCTGGGGAATCTCTTTCATCACGTGGACAAGGTCCATAATCGCATACCGATCGACGCGGATCGTCCTCCATCTTGTAGGTTGCTGCGTCAGCACGGCCCTCCTGAATGGCACGTCCACGGCATGCTCCTCCGTTCATCAATCTCCTCATCCTTGAAGTTCGGCACGTATCCGACGAGCCTGGGAGTGAGCTTTCCACACTCCCGGTCAAACTTCTCCGTGCAATGGAGATAGAGCGCGGTCTCTTCCAGCCCGCAGAAGACGGCATCGTCGCTGTGCCGCTTTGGATCGACGCGGTTGGTGGTGATCTCTTGGCACGATAGATCCGTGAACTGGTGATCATCGGGTTCCTTCTGCTGACGAGCAGTTCCTCCTTGATTACTGCTCTCCCCGGCTGCCATAATGAAGGCCGGTCGATCGAGGAGCTTTGCAATCCTTGTAAGTGAGTCCGAGGTGAGCCACACCCACCATTCCCCTTTCAAGGAGTTGTGCGACATCACCGATCTTCCCGTTGGCCGGTCCGATTTCTCCTCGGTTACAGATTAAGCGGTGTGAAGCTTCTTGAGCAGCCAAGCCATGTTTCTGCCCAAGATCTTCATGGTTGAAATGCCTTCATCATCTTTTTCAACTTCACCGATGTTTCGGCCGAACGCGAAGTTCCAATAATCCGATCCGGGAACGATCATTTGACTCAGAAGGAAAAAGTGGTTGATTGTGTCGAAGGTGTGGATTGCCCCACCCCGACGGTGGACAACCACCGCGGCTCCTACTTTTCGTGTCAACATTTCATCGTTAGCCCTGGCGATCATGCCCGCCCGGTCGATCAAGGCTTTCATTTCGCTCGTGACGTCGCTGAAATACGTAGGCGAGGCGAGGATTATGCCGTCCGAGCCAATCATTTTGTCCACAAGCTCGTTCAAATCGTCGTCGTCAACTGCACACTGCTGATTTTTGTTCTCAAAGCACTGATAGCACGCGATGCAGCCCGAGACCGACTTTTCCGCGAGCTGTATGAGCTCGGTCTCTATTCCCTCTTTTCGGAGCTCTTCAAAGACCGTTTGTACGAGAATAGCCGTGTTCCCATTCTTGCGGGCACTACCGTTGAAAGCGGTGACTTTCATTCAACTTCCTCCTCTGGGTGACAATACGGATCGCCTTCTTCTCCAGCAATTCTTCTTGTGCGAGAATACCGCATGATGTTGAATTAACCAGAGAAGCAGGCTCTCTCTTCATCGGGTTAAACGAATACCGGTCGCGTACAAGACACCGGCCTCTCCCATGTCATTTCCAGCACGGCCTCTTCCACGTGAGGCTTAACCCTGACATCCCTTTTGCCCAGGTCCAAACGTTGCCGCTCGTAGTGCACAGTCGCCGCGCAGGACCTATCGTCGATACTGTTCGCCAATGTCAGGGACTTGCACGAATCCGCATAGCGGGTCACACGTTCTTCCAACTCTTCCTGGGTCATCCTCCGCCCCACCGACTGAAGAGATGGTTTGTTATGCCAAATTGATCCAGCACCTTGCCCACGGTCTGGTCTATGATGTCCGCTATGCTACGAGGGCGATGATAGAATGAGGGCACAGGAGGCAGGATTATTCCACCCATCTCGGTGACTGCGATCATGGCCTTCAGATGTCCCAGGTGCAGCGGTGTCTCCCTCGTGACCAGTACCAGTTTGCGACGCTCCTTGAGCGTAACATCCGCGGCTCTCACCAGCAGATTGCTGTTGAGAGAAGAAGCGATCATGGACAGGCTCTTCATGGAACAAGGAGCGACGACCATGCCGTCGGTTTGGAAAGAACCACTGGACAATGGGGCCGCAAGATCCTCCGGCGAGTGCACACGGTGCGCGAGACATTCTACCTTTTCGGGATCAAGCGATTCTTCCAGTTTCATGGTGACGCGAGCGCCACGGCTGAGAATCAGGTGAGTTTCAATATCCTCGATCGCTTTGAGAACTTCCATGAGTCTAACGCCGTATATCACTCCGCTTGCGCCGCTGATAGCTACAATGATTTTCTTCAAAGCATTCCCTTTCCCGCATTCTCTCAGGCTAGGTTTTGAGTGGTTTACGATACGAAACCGGACTGAGCTGCACAGGTCTCCCTTCGCGGTTAAGCGAGATGCGCGAGCACATGAATGGATTCAGAAATAGTCGAACCTGTATATGGCTCCACTGTCCTCACGTAGCCTGCGACAACGGTGTCTCGCATGTGTGTTTCCTTTCTCGGTTTTCTTCTTTTCTCGAACTACCAAAAACAGTGGTATTCCCTCTCGATGATTACGATGCAGGCATGGTACCGGCTGTCATCACCGGCCAAGCAAGCGGCTATTCGCCCCCTGTCCGCCGGTTTGCCCAAACGCCCCAGGGGCACGCGAGACATGACGACAGCATAGAATTTGGAAGCAAACATTAAGACCTTTGATCTACAAGCATGGGTTTGTTAATCGCTGAAATCGGCTTCATTTGTTCCCACGGTCAAGCCGTCCGTATCCAAGAGTCCTTGGAAGAGACCCTCCGCCTTGACCACTTCATAATGAAAGAAATATTTCATGGTTTGGAGCTTCCCGTTATAGAAGGCAGTTTCTGCTTCCGACGTCCCTTTTTTCAGAGCCTTGGCAGCGGCCAGCCCCATGATTAACCACTGCCAGGCTACCGCGGTGATCCCGAAAAACTCCAGGTACAGGGTCGAATCGGCGAGAAACAATTCGGGTCCCTCGCGTCGTGATATCTTCAGAAGATGATCTGAGAGCTCTTGAAGCTTCTTCATAACCCGCTGAAGTTTGTCGGCGTACGGGGCAAGGACTGGGCGGGCCTCTGCCCGGCGGATTGTCTTTCGGACTTCTTCTGCATAGAGGTTGTAAGCACGGCCTTCTTGCATGACGATCTTTCGTCCCAGCAGGTCCAGACCGAGGATGCCTGTCGTGCCTTCGTGGATCGGATGAATGCGGCAGTCGCGGTAGAACTGCTCCACAGGGTATTCATCGCAGTATCCGTACCCGCCCAGGATCTGGAGACCCTGGCTACACGAATGAATACCCATTTCAGAAGGGTAGCTTTTGGCTACCGGCGTCAACAGCTCCAAGAGCAGGGAGTATTTCTCCCGATCTTCGCCTTCCGTAACGTTCTTGTAATCCGCATAAAGGGCACACTGAAGGAGCAAAGCCAGAGATCCCTCGACCACTCCCCTTTGAAAAAGCAGCATACGTTTGACGTCCGCGTGTTGGATGATGGGCACGGCCGGTAACGCGGGGTCTTTGGTCCCGGGTTTACGGCCTTGACGCCGGTCTTTCGCATACCCAAGAGATGCATAATACGCGGCCGAAGCGATGCCGGCTGCGCCGATACCCGCTTCGATGCGGGCTTCGTTCATCATTTGAAACATGTGGGCAAGCCCTCGGTGCGCCGCACCGAGCAACCAGCCGCGGCAGTCATTGTTCTCGCCGAGGCTAAGCTGAGTAGCAGGAATGCCACGATACCCCAATTTGTGAAAGACTCCGACAACGTTCATGTCGTTGTGTTCGAGGCTGGCATCTGCAGTGGGGCGTAGCCTGGGTACCACGAAGAGCGAAATGCCCTTTACGCCTCGCGGTGCTCCCTTTATCCGAGCAAGCGTCAGACTGACCACGTTGTCTGCTCCGTCATGCTCTCCACCGGAGATGAGGATCTTCTGTCCGCGGAGCCTGTAATGGTTACCCTCCGTAGGCTCGGCCCAGGTAAGAATATCCGCGAGGGAGCTGCCGGCCTGCGGCTCGGTCATGGCCATGGTCCCCTGCCATTGTCCGGAAAACAGCCTGGGAATGTAGGTCGTTTTCAACTCCTCCGACCCAAATGATTCGATGAGGTGAGCCGTACCTGTGGTCAACATCGGATAAACGCTGGCCGCATAATTGGCCGCGGCGAAAAGGAAAGAAAAAGAAGCCTTGATGATCTGAGGCAGTTGCTGCCCACCCAGCTTGTGTGGCGCGGTAGCTGATATCCACCCGCCTTCACCACATTCCTTCATGAATGTTCTGACCATGGGGTGGACCTTCACACGACCGTCGACAAGTTGTGGGGGAGTCTGGTCCATAGCCCTGAGCGCAGGCCGGAGCATATGCTGGGCAACGTTTGAGGCGGCATCCAAAATCTGGTCGAAGACCTCGCCACTGTGATTTTCGAAGTAAGGATACCGAGTGAGGTGTTCACAATTCAGGACCTCGTGAATCATAAACCGCAAGTTTCGAAGACTGACAAACTTATCTCCCGTAATGGTTATTCTCCTTTCGCATGATAAGAGAATCTACCAGGGAACTGTTAATGCCTGTGGCTGCTCGAACACGGGCGGCCCACGCGACTGCCTGTTGCACCGTTTCCCCTGATAGCTTCCAGAGCAACCGTGCCGTGAAGGCTGATATCAATTTGCTGGTTGGGTTACTCGAAACCCCGTATCTCTTGGTGTGGTCCGTTGGACTTCTCATGAACGAATGAAGCTCTAAAGCTTGTCTTCCGGTATCCCTATCTTTCTCAAGAATTCTCTTTCCTTTTCTCTCCAGTTGGAACCTACAAACTTCTGTTCATAGAACCCCCCCAGCCGGTCATACCATCTGACCCAGGGATTCTTTTTCTTGTCCTGTGCCTCGAGCACATCCGCTATGAACAAAGCGATGTCACAGATCTTGTCCTTGGGAGCGTAATATGATGCGCCTTCCTCGGCCGATTTCTTAAGATCCTGCTCGGTCAGTGCACGAGCTGTAAACATAAGAGCAGGAATTTTCCTGCTTTTTGCGATCTCAAGGAGCTCGTAGCCATTCACGCCCATGATGTCCAGTACGGCAATATCATAAGACGTGGTCTCGAGAAATTGTTTGGCTTCCTGAAAAGAGGCCGCGGAATCGATTTTGCACATTTGCAGGAGCTCGGTCAGCGAGTCAAGAACATCTTGTTCATCGTCAACGATCAGCACTCTTTTACCCCTAATTGCCTTTTCTGCTTTTTGTTGATTCATTATCTTTTCCTGGTACGGCTACATGTGTGGCTCCGCCTCACAACCCTTACCAAACCCGCATCCTATTGGCTTGCGCGCAGTCTCAATGAAAAATCTTCCTTCTGAATCCACACCTCAGATAACTCTTTGTTCTTCATTATCTCCTGGATGAGGTCTGTCACGGACCTGGATGCCATCGGGTATGCGCGAGGAGTGCCGGCTGCTCTCGTGGCTTGGATAGCATTATCGTCCTGAACCATGTACCGGAGCAGCATTTCGTCGTCGCTCATAGTTTCACTGCCGAGACTTTTTTTCACTTCGCTCACTGTCGGCTCCCCCGCTTCCCAGCCGGAAAGCTCTTTTGCCATCGGCAGGCTGAGAATCCGATCCTTGACATTCGGATCGATGGAAGCGCTTGCTTCCTGGCCCCAGAAACCGAGGGCGTATTTGATCAGCTCATCAATGACCTGACCATAGCGGCTTCCCGAGACCACATTCAAAGTCGCTTGGGTGACCATAAACTGAGAGAAGGGGGTGACCATGATCGGATAGCCGAGCTCCTCACGAATCAGAATGACCTCTCTCAGGACTTCATCCAGCCGGTCTTCAATACGAAGCTGTGCCAGCTGGTGTCTCAAGTTGGA
>JARRRG010000163.1:0-5431 GCA_037380965.1 Deltaproteobacteria bacterium | reverse complement strand
GTTGCAGCGGGTGAAGAATATGGTGCCTGCTCCCCCCGGTCCTGTCAGCGGCGGCTCTTCGCCAAAATGCGGGACCGCGGCGGCGATTGTCGGTTGACGTCCCGCGTTGCAGTAGCCGGTCTCCCCCGCGGTTCTGTCCACCTGGCACCGACGGGGGCACAGACGGCAGGAAGAGCTCGTTGTGTACGCCCTTTGGGCTCGCGCGGAAATTTCGAGTGAGGAAAGCTGGGGGGACATCGTGAGTGCCTCAAACCGGTTTTGCAGGGCGTTCGCGGTCAAGATCGATCCCCGCCCGCGGCAGCGGAGCGGTTGAGACCTCGCGAGCTCTTATCCGCGGGACAGGAGCCGGACCCTCATCTCGTCGCGGAAACAGGCCATCCGGAAGCCGCACCGTTCGCACGGCGCCGGGTCCGGGCTTCTGGGAAAGCGGCCCTGCCTGATGGACGAATCTATCTCCTTGATCGTATGACGAAAACCTTCCAGATCATCCCGCGTAACCTGCCAGACCTTCCGCCTGGTCATGGGGACGGCATCGGCCGGGAGCCCCTCTGTATGGATGACATTGCTCGCGGGGTCTTCCTCCTTCGATCTCAGAGACAAAAAGCACGCGCCGGCCCCGGAGACGCTGGTTCCGGTAAGATCGCCGAGCACGGCAAGGAGATAGACGGGGAGCTGAAGATCTCGCCTCTCCTGTACATCTTTCATCGCAGGCACGCGTCCTGTCTTGTAATCGAATATCCACGCGGTCCCAGACGCCGCGTCCGCCTGGGAGCCATAGACGTCAATACGATCGATTCTTCCGCGTACCCGTATGACACGCCCCTCTTGACCGCTGATGAGTAGAGGCGGATTGTTGTCAAATCCGAAGGCGAACTCCGTAAGCCAGGGGTCGAGGGGACGATCGCTTTCAGCCTCATAATCAGCAAGCATTCTCAGCATTCCGCGCTTGTATCGGGGCATGTCCGCTCCCTGCTCGACCTGTTCGCGCAGGGAGCCGGACGCCAGCGAGGGCGAATCGTAGAGACCATCGGTGATGTTTCTGCGCACCACCCACGAATCCATCCGATCCCGGCCCAAGAAGTGGTGTGCGTCGAGAACGTCGCGGGCCGATTGGAGCATGCCGGCAAGAGCCTCGAGACGGTTGGCTCGGGTAATCCTTCCGAGACCTGCCCTGCGCCGGGCTTCATAGAATCGGGCGAGAATGCTGTGGACCGCAGTGCCCACCTCCGCGGCTTCCGGCTCTTCCGGGATCTCCTTGACGGGCGCGATCGCGAGGACGCGTTTGAAAAAGAACTCGAGGGGACACCGCTGATAGTCGTTCAGCATGGAAACCGAGTACACGAACGCGCGATCGTCGAGCATGCGCCCAATGGATTGCATTACCTGTGCATCACGAATCATCCCGTCGTACGGCCCGTGCTCGTCGAGTCTTGTTTGGAGCAGAGACGTGGAGAGCGCGCGACGGATCTCCTCATGAAACCGCGAGACCGCGTCGTCGCTCTTCGCAGGATATTGAGCTACGAGCCGGCGAACATGCTCCCAGGGCAGGGCCTCCCCCTCGTGCCACAAGCGGCCGATTGCCTGGAGAATCTCGAACCTGCAGAACGGTTCCTCCGGGTCCCGCTCCTCGGGTGGCTCCTCCGCCTCCCCCCGGTGAATGATGTCTTCGAGAAAAGGAGACGGCTCCAGTGGCTCCTCACCGTCTGACGTGGGGTAGGAGAAGAAGATCTTCCCCGAGTTCTCTATGGCCTGGGAAAAGATGAACCGGCTTTCGTCCATTGCTCGGGCAAAATCCTGCGAATCCGGTCCCTGAGGCAGGAGAAAATTCGACGACGGGATCACGGGAAAGGCATCTGACGTGAGTCCGGCCATGAAGGTTACCGAACGCGTGAGATTCCTCAGTTCCAGCATCTCGGAAACACTCACTCCCGCGAGCTCGCCGGCTTCCTGGATCATTTCTCTGCGGCACCGGTCCCTGAACATGTCCCGAATGCGATCCATGCTGACCCGTTGATTCCCCACCAATCTCAGGTCGCTTCCTATGTCGGCCATCACCGACAACGCGCGATCGAACCCCTTGACGTTCTTCTCAAAAATGATCCTGCCGCCGGGCGCTATTTCAGACGATACGGCAATCAAAGAATCAACGAGGTTCTCTTTGACAAGGTACCGGTCGACAAGTGCTTCAACTTCTCTCAGTAACTCCCCAACAGGCCGTTCTCCCGCGAGCCGGTCGAATGCGTTGAACTCCCGAGCGAGGAGCCATAGTTGAATGAAGATCTCCCGGAATTTGTCCCTGAGGAGAGGCTCCAGTTCCGGCTCGTCCTCCATTCGGGCCTGAAGGATCTGACTTTCGAAATACGCGCACGTCGGTCCGATCCAGTCTCGAACCGGATCCGCTCCGCCTCGAACCGCGGCCTCCCGGCAAACTCGGTCGAGCATGGAGATGTCAAGGGCTACCGGCTCGGGCATCTCGCGATTGAGGCATTCTGAAACCGGCAGCACACGAGCCACGAGATCCGCGTTGGCCCTGACGAAGGAAGCGAAGTCATCCGGCGATTGAGAAGGAGGCGCGGTTACCAGCTCCGAGGAGAAAAACCTGACGAGCGCCGTGTGATCCCTGGCGATGACCGCGTCCAGCAGGGCGGCAATGAGTCCGACCACCGGAATGGAGGAGAGGGGGATGCCGCGGGTGATATTGAACGGCACGCCGTATCGAGGGAATAATTCCATGAAGAGTCGATAATAATGATCGATGCGGGGAACCACAACATGGAAGTCCTCGGGAGTGAGATTGTCCGAGCCGGGTTCGTCAAAGAACAGCCTCTTGATCTCTCGCGCTATTGCCTTGACCTCGACCGCCCGATCCGGATACTCCCGGACGATAAACCGTCGGCCCTCCGCGGACCTGCTCGACCGAACCTCGGCAGCGGGTACTCCTTCGTCCCGGCCTGTCAATCCGAGCCTGGCAAAGAAATCCTTTCCGTGGGAAAAGATCCGAAGATCCGGGGACAGATGGTCCCAACCCCGTGCGCTCAGCTCGAGTGCCACCTCTGAAGGTATGGTCACAACGACCTCTTTGCCCTCGAACGCGCGTGCCAGTTCGCAGAGGAAGTCTGCCTCAACCTTCTCCGGCGCCGCGAATCCATCGAGGACGAGGAGGTCACAGGTGGGAGGCACACGCGCGGTCTTCCGACTCAGGGATTCGGCTGCGAGAGCCGGGATCTCGCATGGGTCCGAAAGGCCGAGCTTGTCGAGCCTCTCCCGGTATTGTTTCAGCACGAACTCGAGATCCTCGGCAACGGGCCCCGGCAATCCAGCCGCGCTCTCGAGAGGTGTGAGGCCCCGTCGGCAGAGGCGCTCGAGAGCGCGAGCCACATGCCGGGCCACTCCAAGAGGCGTGCGGAAATCGCTGAAGCGAAGGGTCGGCAAATCCCCCTCCGCGCGCTCGTGCTCGAGAATGTCAAGTATGATGAGGATCTTGAGCTCTTCCCCGATCCATGCCGCGTCGCGATCAGGGCGTGCCTCGATCAGCGTCTCGGCCAGCTCAAGGGGCACGTACAGGTGCGGTCGCCACGAAATCCGCCGGTTCCGGAGTCGAGCGGCCATCTCCCGGTTTTTCCTTTTGGTGGGAGAGAGGTACAGAAACCGCGGGATCCCCGACTCATCTATCCGAGCGGCAAGCAGGTCGAGCACGCGAGCGTCCAGATCTGCACGATCCGACCCACAGAGAAACTCGACTCCGGAAATTCTCGCCGCGTATTTCATATGAACGGTCTATGCCAACTGAGCGTACTGCGAATATAGTGGGGTGGGTTGAGTCGTGAGTCAAGAGGTTCCCTTTGACAATCACTCACGCGTGTCCGTGCGATCTCGGGGGAATAAGGGGTAAAGATAATGACCCTGAAGTAACCGAATTTTTCCTCTTGACTCATCTCTCTCAACGATTAGGCTAGAGACGAAAAATAGCTCGCATTGATAGACCCGTTCGAATGCTCGGAGGGACCGGTCGCTCATCGATGACGGGTATCCTCGATTAAGCGGAAATTGTGCCAGTGTTAATGAAACAAAGCGACATCCGCGAGTAATATCAGGGCAATCAACGACAGCATTCAAGTCAGCCGGAATAAAATTTGCTCGGTCTTCGGGTACCGCCAACCCGTTTCGTGGGGTAGTAACAGGAGCCGAAAGCATCCTGAGTGTTAGCCCGAAGCCGATAACCAAGAGATGAGCGCGCAATCGCTCATGAAAGGGGGTGGAACAGGGTCCAGACCTTTGCAAATTGTAGTGCGTGTTCGGAGTCGGTCGCAGAGATTGGTCGAAGAAGTCATCGCGTCGTAAACCGCCCAGGCATCCGGGTAAAGGAGGCACACAATGTGTTCAAGGCACGATCCCATCCTCTGTATCGTTCCGCCTTACATGCTTGAGAAGATGGTGGAAAAGGGAACAAAAAAGGTCCGACAGGCAGCCCTGAGGACAATGAAGCAATCCAACCATGTCCGCCTGCGCCGGGAGCTCCTTCAAGATCAGCCCAGACCCGAAATCGAGAGCCTGGCCTCGGGCGTCGAGGCCCATTCCCTTGCAAAAGTCAGGAGAGTTTATGACGGGAAGAACACGGAGACCCTCCCGGGATGGCTCGTCCGGTCCGAGGGTGATGCCCCCACAGGCGACCCCGCGGTGGACGAGGCCTATGACGGCGCGGGCCATACCTGGGATTTGTATTGGGAATGTTACCACAGGAACTCTATCGATGGCCTGGGGATGATACTCGATGCAACCGTGCACCACGGGACGGCATACAACAATGCCTTTTGGAACGGCAGTCAGATGGTGTACGGTGACGGCGACGGGGCAGTCTTCACGAGGTTCACCATTGACCTGGACATCATCGCCCATGAGTTGACCCATGGAGTGACTCAATATACTGCGCGCTTACGCTATCGGTTCCAGAGTGGCGCGCTCAATGAATCATTTTCCGATGTGTTCGGTTCGCTCTGCAAACAGCGTGTGCTCAAGCAGAAAGCAAAGGATGCTGATTGGTTGATCGGCGAAAACGTTTTGATCGGCGAGGAGTATGCGCTCAGGTCAATGAAGGCGCCGGGAACAGCATACCAGAATCATCCGACCATTGGGGATGATCCCCAGCCCGCGACCATGGATGATTATCTTGTTTTGGATCCATCGGAAGACCATGGTGGCGTTCACTTCAATTCCGGGATACCGAATCATGCCTTTTATCTGACAGCCGTGGACCTCGGCGGGTATGCCTGGGAAAAGGCAGGCCGCATCTGGTACCGTACCCTGTCCAAGGAACTCGTCGGAAACAGGGATGCCACGTTTGTCGACGCGGCGGCTGCCACCATAATGGCCGCCCGGAATGAATTCGGAGCCGGGAGCATTGAAGAGAAGGCGGTGGAAAAGGCCTGGAAAA
>JARRRG010000162.1:0-5442 GCA_037380965.1 Deltaproteobacteria bacterium | reverse complement strand
CTCAGTGGTTCTATACAGGTCACCGATCCCTTTCTCCCAGACCTCCTCGCTGATCATGCCCGACCGGATCGCCTCATCGTGCACTCCCTCGACCATCGCGATGAAGGTGTTCTTCGTGAATCCCTCGACATAACCGGGCCGGCTTGCATCAACGTACACCATCCTCGGCGACACATGAACCGCGCTGAAGCCGGCATCTGTCAGGAGAGGAAACAATTCTCGTCCGATGAGAGAATTACCTCCGCCGCGCGCCTGAATGTCGATCAAGCAGTCTATTGCACGTTGTGCTTCGCGGCTGGCCGGATGAAAGTATGCCGAGCCGTGGTCTCCTTCAATGACCGTGATCGAGCCGTCCTTCTTCAACTTGGCTTTGAGAGAGTTCAGCGCGGCCGAGGGCTGGGTAAGGTGCTCGAGAACAAAGCAAACAAAAATGTGATCGAAATGTTCATCCGGAAAGGGCAGATCAAATATGTCGGCCTGTCGAAACACCACATTTCCCGCGCCAAGAGATGCCACTCGGGCGCGTGCGGCTTCGAGGGACTCATTCGAAATATCTATTGAGGTAAACAATGTGTCGGGGCTGTTCTTTACCAGGGCCACCGTTTGGGCGCCCACTCCGCAACCTGCCTCCAGCACCGAGCAGCCGGGCGGGTACCGCGTGTCGCTGTGCAACAGCTCCGTCAACGTTGTCGCTTGATCCATGAGCCGTTCATGTTCCCGTGCGGAGTATCCATGGACGTATTCATATCCGGCAGTTCCCATGTTGTCTCCTCTGTGCTCGAATGGAACGTCGCCCCAGCCCTCATGAGCAGGAGTGCCGCCCGCCATGCGCCATCTCGGGCCGTCTTGTGTGAAAACCTCGGAAGAAAAGGACCTCGTTTCTCCCGTCGCGGCCCAAATCGGCACACTGACTCTGACGGTACCGGGCACTCTGTGGAATCGCCCGGTCCTGCCCGGAGAGTGTACCAGAAATTGAGGCTTTTCGTAAGGCTGCTTGGAATCTCCTTGCAAGGGAGAAGAATCAGCGACGTCGCGGGCAATTCAGATCTCAATGCGCGAATAGATTTCCATGACGGGCGTGTGATCTCAAAGGAAACGGGCCGCTTCCGGCTGAACTGGAGCAGTCGCGTTTGACATTGACCGAAGAATTCAAGGTGAGGTATGGTGAGACTCGGGCAAAATTCAGTTCTCAAATATCTTCACTGTCAGTCTGGTTCCCCCGTGGATCGTTCGAGGCGCTTTGCCGTTCCGTTCGAGTACGAGAACCACCTGAGGAGTAGTGAGGCAGTCTCACACACTGAGGGGTAGGATGGTAGCGGAATAATCGAGAAACGTAGTCACGATCCACATAACAAGCCACACCGTGTTTGCAGCAGGAGAGTTCAATGCCCGGTGAGCTGCGCAATTTGAAGCGAAGTGACGTGACTCTCCTGTTGAGAATTATCGAAAAACTCTCCAACTGTCACGACCGGGATACGTTGCGAAGGGAGATTGGTGAAGATCTTCTCCGTCTGCTTGAAGCGGATTTCCTTGCCTCTTACATATGGAATCCGGACAGAAACGTGTTCGAGCACGCGGTGTTTCTCAATATGACGGCGGAAAATCTGGGCCGGTACCATGCCTATTATCAGTTTCACGATCCGATCACGCCATCGTTACAAAAGAGACGGCGAGCCACACTGGTTTGTGAGATCATGCCCCAGCAGGAGCTGGAGAAGACAGAATTCTTTAATGATTTCCTTATGAGAGACGGCCTTCACCACGGAATAAACGTGTATGCCTATGACGGAGACCTCAATATAGGCGATTTGCGTGTCTGGAGGGCCAAGCACAGGCCTGACTTCGGGCGCCATGAAGCGGCCCTGCTGGATGCCGTACTGCCTCACTTTAGAAACGCCCTGCGAAATGTTCGGGCCATTGAAACGGCCAGGGGCATGGCGAACTTCTGGAGTCAACTCCTGGATAGCACCCGTATCGCACTGTTCCTGTTCGATGAATGCGGCAAGCTCGTGTACCGAAACAATAACGCCGGGATCATCGAGAAACAACTCACTGAGTCAGCCTACCGCTCCCTCTTCGACCAGGTATGCTCGTTGGGGAAACTGCAGACATCCCACACCGAATGGGGGCCCTTTTTCCTCTCGGTCTTTCCCGCCCTTTCTCCCTTGGATTCAAAGCCTGTGAGAGCTGTCATAGTCTTTCGTTCGACGCAGTCAAAGATTGACGCGGACTTGCTCCGAGAAAAGTATCTCTTGACTCCGCGGGAGACCGAGATCTGCCTCCTCGTGTTCAAGGGGCTGACGGATCAAGAAATAGCCGGTGTTCTGGGGATTTCCTTCTATACGGTACGAACTCACCTGAAACATGTTTTTGCAAAACTGGATGCCACGTGCCGATCGGAACTCATGTATGTTTTGCTTGACGGGATAGTCGAGATCTTGTTCTAAAGAACCACCGCGGATCCTCACTGCATCCCCACAATTGGGGATACTCCTCCTCTCTGTTTTCTGTTTTTATCTCATTGACAAACCGGGAAAAGGGTACGAGCCGACAAAACAGGGAGCAGTTCTTCCCTGCCAGGAACACGGGCCCTCGGTACAGGCTGCTCCCGGCCGTGAGCTCCGACGTGACTGGCGGATCGTACACAAGGCCTCAGCTCACTCCTCTGCCCGGAGGAGACACTGCAGAAGGACGTGCCTGAGAGCCTCTTTTTCAAAGCTCATCGGCAACCAGGGAGTGCAAAACACCGTGAAGGGAGGGAGAGTCATGAAAAGCTTGGACGTCCGGACTGATCGCCGGACTTTCATGAAGGCCGCTCTGGCCACAGGCGTAGGCTGGGGGGTGATGGCTTCCACCGGAGATTTGGCGTGGGGAAAATCGACGCAGCCTGAAAACCCGGCCGACTTGTCACTCACTCAACTATCCGAAATGATACGCAAGGGGGAAGTCAACTCGCAGCAACTCGTGGAATTGTACCTCGAAAGGATCCAGAAATTCGACGGTCAGAAGGGAATCAACGCTTATATCACCGTGGCAGGAGACGCCGCGCTGAGGCAAGCTCAAGAGCTCGATCGTCTGGCCAAACAGAAAAAGTTCGTAGGGCCCCTGCACGGCTTGCCTATCGCGGTCAAAGACAACCTCGACACCAAAGGTATCAGGACTACGGGCGGGTCAAAGATTCTTGCCGACTGGGTGCCCCAACGCGATGCCCACGTGGTGAGAAAATTGAAGGAGGCCGGCGCGATCATTCTGGGAAAGACAAATATGCATGAATTCGCCTTCGGTATTACCACCAACAATCCCCATTACGGTCCCACGCACAATCCCTATGACCGTTCACGTATTCCCGGAGGGTCCAGCGGAGGATCGGGCGCCGCTACAGCCGCAGCCCTGTGTGCCGGTGCGGTGGGCTCAGACACAGGAGGTTCGGTGAGGATTCCGGCGTCTCTGTGTGGAGTGGTGGGTCTCAAGCCGACTCTCGGCAGAGTAGCGCGAGGTGGGCTGATGTATCTCTCCTTCACTCGCGACGTGATTGGTCCCATAACACGGACGGTCGCGGATTCAGCCGCGATGTTGCAGGCGATGGCGGGAAAGGGCCCCAGAGATCCGGAGAGCTCCTCGAACGCGGTCCCTCACTATCTGGAGCAATTGAAAGGCGGTCTGAAAGGGAAAAGGTTTGGTGTGCCCAGGAAATACTTCTTCGAAGTCATCCACCCGGATACCGAAAAGGTAATTGATGAAGCCATCGTTGAGATACAGAAGAGAGGCGGATCCGTCAAAGAGGTCGAGGTGAAGCACATGGATTTAGCCACCCCCACCGGTTTTAACATCGTCCTGGCGGAGTGCATCTATCTGATGGAGGACTATTTGAAGCGTTTCGATCCCAAAGCATCCATTGACAAATACCTCGACAAGATGGGCCCTGATGTGAAAGGCATACTGGGAGGCCAGAAGGGGACACCCAAGTCAAAGCCGGTGCCCGGTTACGTGTATGCCAAGTCGGTGAGGGAAGATCGAAACAAGATGATCTCCGGATTTCAGGATGCCATGGCCGAAGTTGACGCGTTGCTCCTTCCGACCACGCCGCTGCCCGCGGCTAAAATCGGAGAAGACGTGGAGACCGAGTTGAGAGGGAAAAAGGTTAACACGTTCCTGACGTTTATCAGAACATGCGATCCTATTAGTGTTGTGGGTTATCCGGCCATAACTGTGCCGGCCGGGTACAGCCGAGCTGGACTTCCCATTGGCCTGCAAATCGTTGCGCGGCCCTGGCAAGAGGCGGAATTACTGGGCATGGCGCATGCGTTTGAGCAGGCGACAAAAGTGAGAAAACCGCCAAAGATGTAAACAAGGGCCTGGACTCTCGGTCCAGGCCTACCTCCCTGCCGTTTCCAGGTCGAATATCCTCGATTCCCGTTCCCTGTCATCCACGGTACGAAGGCTCGAATACTCGTCTTCAGCCGGGAGACAACGCGGGCGTGCACACGGGTAGAGCAGGGCCGGCTAGATGGCGCGCACAAATAGTAATTGCTAATGGCTGGTTATTATGCTGTCTCCGCAAGGAACCTCAGCGATCGCGGAGTGATTCCTCCCGAAACCGTAAAAGGACTACTCCAGAGCTGCGAAGCCGCTCGTCCCACGTATTCTCCGCTCGAAAAACGCGGCAAGCCCCGGATATGACAGTATCAGCGCGGGCATGAATATCAGGTCGCCGACCAGAGCCGCGGCAACGGCCGAAGCAGCGAGGATGCCGAATGAAATGCCCGGAACATACGGTGACCAGAGGAACGCGAGAAATCCCAGGCAAAGCACTGCCGAGGTTGAGATGAGCGCTCTGCCCGTCACGTGGTATGCACTGAGAAGGCTCTCTCTGATGCTGTGCAGACGGGTACCCATGTGCATCTGTCGTTTCAGCTGGGTTACGTAATGGATGGTGTCGTCCACTGACAACCCGAAGGAGATCGCGGCCACTATGATGGTCAGGCTGTCAAGGTAGATGCCGAACCAGCCCATGATTCCGAAAATTACGGCCAGTGGAAGCAAATTCGGAATGAGGCTCAGCAATGCAAGGGTAATTGAGCGAAACTGAATGGCCAGGAGCATCATGATGAGAAAGAGCGCGGCCACCAGAGAAATGACCTGCGCCTTGAGCAGCCCGTATGTCTGGGCCATCACCAGCGCCATGTAACCGGTAATCACTACCGATCCTTTTCCGTGCCAGTGCGACTCGGCAACGCGTTTGATCCGGTCGACCACCTCATCGAGCGTCTCTCCCCGCGGGGGGTTAATGAATACGGAAACCTGGAGCTTGCTCCGATCCGCGGAAAGCTCCCTGTCAAGCATGAGCTTACCTATGGATGAGGAAGACAGGAGAAACAGCAATTCGGGAATCACCCGAGAATTTTCAAAGAGCTCATTTTTCTGTTTCTTTCCTCCCGAGAG
>JARRRG010000161.1:0-10212 GCA_037380965.1 Deltaproteobacteria bacterium | reverse complement strand
GGCCCCGCCGAGGAAGCAGTGTCTTCCTGGGCAGAAGCTTAAAGGCTCCGTTGACCGTAACCGGTAAGATCGGGACTTTTCGATCGAGAGCCAGCCGGAACGGACCCTTCTTGAAGGGCAGAAGGTCTTGGTCCGGGCTCCTCGTTCCTTCGGGATAAATCAGCAGGGACCATCCGTTCCCGAGTTTACTCAACCCCTCCTGAAGCTGTTTCACGGATTCGCGGCCCTTGCCCCTGTCCAGGGATATGGCCCCGGTACTTCCCAGACCCCAGCCAAAAAAGGGTATCCGGAGGAGCTCCTTCTTGATAACCCATCGGAACTTCACAGGCAAAGTCAAGACCAGTCCCAATATGTCCACGTTTCCCTGATGATTCGGTGTGATCACATACGAAACCTCGGGATCCATCTTGTGGCTTCCCTGAATGGACGCGGTCACCCCGACAATTTTTGCAATAGTCCATGCCCACGCGTGGGCCATGCGGTACCCCGGTATGTCGGAAGGAGCCAGGAGCTTTGCCATGAGCATCGGCGGAGCAAAGAAAAATGTTACGATCCCCACTCCGATCGCTACCACGATAAGTCGGGGCAATTGTCGGAGTTGAAATTTCACGCTCACTTCCTCCTTCGGACCCGTGCAGGGGATTCCGAGATTATGGTTCTGTATACTACAGAAACCGGGACCGGCAGGCAACAAATTGGCTTCCCCACCAACTCATATATAAGACCCCTTTAATCCCGATCATTCTCGCATTCCCTCGTTCAGACCACGACGGACGGGGAATCTTCGGGCGGCCGGCAGGGTGCCGATTCACGGTGATCGATCTGGCGCGCAAGCTGCGGTATGTGCCGGCAACCTTCCCCTTGATCTGCGTGGGGCGGGACCCAAGTATTGCCTGGGCCAGCCGAAGAAGCCTATACTAAGCGGTACGGATCAGCCGGAAGGTGTGAGGAGAGTCGCGGCCTGTGCCGTGGCCTGAATCGTGATTGAGCCTTTGATTGCTGCGCTCGTTTCCCTGACCCAATGGTGCGCGTTGAAGCCTCCTTGACGGTTTCACGAAGAGAGCTCGTGTGACATGCAACAAGAGAACCTGTCAAAACTCAGGATTGATGAAGCCGAGCGAGGTCCCGCCGTGCGCCGGAAACGGCGGAGGCGGCTCATATGGTTGATCCTCCTGAGTTTGGCGGTGGGCCTGACACTGGGACTCCTCGGATGGTCGGGAATGCTCACACCGCCAGTGGAGGTTCGACCGGTGACCGCGTCAAAGATGTACGCATCCCAGGCCCTTACAGTTCTCAACGCGAGCGGCTACGTGGTTGCACAGCGAAAGGCGGCCGTGTCGTCGAAAGCTACCGGGAGGCTCGCACACCTCTTTGTGGAAGAGGGGAAGCGGGTTAAGAAAGGTGAGATCATAGCCAGTCTCGAGAACGAGGACCTGCGTGCCATTCTCGAGCAGGCCGAGGCAGGTTTGAAAGTATCCAAGGCCCATCTGAAAAACGCGCAAGCCGAGTTGACCGATGCCACTCGTCAGTTCAACCGTCAAAAATATCTCAAAGAGACGGGCGCGGTATCCGAACAGGCATTCGACAGTGCTGAGGCACGCTATCGGAAGGCCATTGCCACTGAGAGATCAGCCTCCTTCGGAATTGAACAAGCTCGGGCCGCGGTCCTCGTCGCGCAGGTGAACCTCGATTACTCATTCATTCGGGCACCTTTCGATGGTGTGATCCTCACCAAGAACGCGGATGAAGGGGAAGTGGTGGCCCCCTTTGGAGGCGCGCTGAACGCCAAGGCCGCGGTAGTGACCATGGCGGACATGAGCTCGCTGCTCGTAGAAGTGGATGTGTCCGAGTCAAGCCTTCAAAAGGTCAAACCAGGGGGGGCGTGCGAGATTCGCCTGGACGCTTTTCCCCAGGACCGCTTCGAAGGAAAGGTGCACATGATCGTGCCCACGGCTGATCGCTCGAAAGCAACGGTCCTCACCAAGGTGAAATTCCTAAACATAGATGAGAAAGTGCTGCCTGAAATGAGCGCGAAGGTCGCCTTCTTGTCCCGGCCTTTGAAAGAGGATGAAAAGGAGCCCTTTCTCGGTATTCCCGTTTCCGCGGTTCGCAACTCTCCCGGCGACAAGCATGTGTTCGTGATCAGGGGCCGTGAGGCAATACTCACCCCGGTCAAGACGGGCAGACAGTGGGGAGAAGTGGTCGAAATTCTTTCCGGGCTCAAGGAAGGAGACGAGATAGTGTCGAATCCGGGCGAAGGACTATCCGACCACAGCACTATCAGCGTAATGCAATGAACAACCCGGGGCCAGACACATCTCCCCTGGTAGAGATCCGGGACCTGAACAAATCATACCAGCGAGGTGACCAAGAAATTCCGGTCCTGAGGAGCATTTCGCTGGAAGTGGCCCGAGGCGAGTTTCTCGCCCTCATGGGGCCGTCAGGCTCAGGCAAGACCACCCTTTTGAACCTCATTGCCGGCATCGACAAGCCCGACAGCGGCACGCTCAGGATCGGCCAGGTGGAAGTTCAGCAACTGGGAGACGCGGAGCTCAGCGAGTGGCGGGCAAGTCATGTAGGGTTCATCTTCCAATTCTACAATCTGATCCCCGTGCTGACCGCGCTCGAAAATGTTCAGCTTCCGCTCCTTCTCACTACCCTGCCGCGGAGAAGCCGGAGAGAGCACGCGCTCGCGGCGCTTCACGCAGTCGGTTTGGAAGATCGACTCGATCACTACCCGTCTCAGCTCTCAGGCGGGCAGCAGCAACGGGTCGCCATCGCACGGGCCCTTGTGACGGACCCCCTTATCCTCGTAGCGGACGAGCCGACCGGAGATCTGGACAAAGTCTCTGCCACCGAGGTCCTCAACCTCCTGGCATATCTCAATGATACGTTCACCAAGACCATCATTATGGTAACCCATGATCCGCGCGCCGCGGGAAGATCGAAACGTATCCTTTATCTGGACAAAGGGATTCTGGCCAATTCCCCCAATGACGAGCTATGAAAGGGATTCCATCTCGGGCTCTGCTCAGTCTTGACGCGACAGAGAGCTGGACTGCCGCGCCGGAATCGGACCGGGACAGAGCGTAACGATTCCGCGCGGTCAAGGCACGTCCGTTCGTACGGCAAGCGACAGCATGCAGGATTACCCTACCATCCCCCGCGTGCGGCCATAATTCTTTCGAGGGTCCGAACATCCGGCTCGAACGGATTGCACGGCAGGTCCGGCACGGTCAATTGATGGGATTCAAGGAAGGGCGTTTCTCTCAGTTTGAGGTTGTACGCTGTTACCATGAGTGTTTCGAGGTTAACCGCGTCAAGGATGTTGTACGCGAGCAGAGTTTCTAATGCTCTTTGATTCTTATTGTTTTCGAAATCCCGCCACAGAAGCACAGCAGTATAGCCGTCAACTCCATCCAGTTCGTCTCGAGAGAGGCCGAGCTGTTTTTCGCATCCCTTCAGGCCCCCCTTGTATCCCAGCCGGTGAAGAATGTACCTGAGATCGATGTGAGCCTGATCCATCGTGATTCTGAAGTACCGGTTTATGAACGGTATGTCGAAGCATTTCCCGTTGTACGTGACGACCACCTTGTACTTCATGATATCGTCCGGGAATTGGTCCAGATTATCTCCGTACACGTAATAGTGAATGGTTTCGCCATCGTACAGCGATATCGTTGTTATATGATCCTGCCAGTCGCCCATGCCCGTTGTTTCGATGTCCAGATAGGCGACCGAGTCACGGAATTCAGGGAAGATCCGCCAATGTTCAGTAGATGACAGCGCCCGGGAAAAATAGTTGGGATCGTGATCCCGGAGGCGGAGCATGGATTCCCGTATTCGACTCTCGAGAAAACGCCGCTGGCCCGGCCGGATGTCAATCGGAACGCCTTCCAGGAGGTCATTCCAGGAGCAGAGTCCCTTCGCCCAGAGGGCACGCTCGGACTGCTAGGCAACGTCGACGAGCATCCGCATGGGGTCTTCCAGGAGATGCACAATGTGCGACAGGAACCGAGCCGCGTCCGCGCCGTCGAGAACACGGTGGTCAAATGACACGGTAAGGGGCATGATCGTGCGGACCACCACCTGATCTTCATGCACCACCGGCTTTTTCTTCGCTCGCAGCGAGCACAGGATCGCCACTTGAGGATGAACGATAATGGGTGTAGCCCACATGCCGCCGAGAGCTCCAACATTTGAGATGGTAAAGGTGCCGCCTCTCATGTCCTGCAATTCGATGCTGCGGTCCCGGGCTTTCCGGCTAAGCTCCTGGAGCTCCGCCGCGATCTGCAAGATTGATTTCTTATCCACATCCCGCACGACCGGCACCATGAGGCCGGCTTCCGTGTCGGTCGCGAAGCCCACATTGTAATACTCTTTGAACACCAATTCTCCGGTGCTCTCATCAAGCGAGGAGTTGAACCACGGATATTTCTTCAGCGCGTCCGCCGCGGCTTTCGTGAGGAAAGAGAGGATGGTGAGCTTCACCTTTCGTTCCTCCGCGAAGGGGCGTTGCTGTTCCACAACCTGGAGCATCTCCGTCACGTCCGCTTCGTCGAAGTGGGTCACGTGAGGGATCGTCGATACGGAACGGACCATAACCTCGGCCGTCCGCTTACGTATGCCTTTGAGGGGCTCCCGCCTCGTCGGTCCGTACTGTTCAAAGTCGAAGCCTGCTGTAGCCGGAGCCTGCACCGCAGCCGCGGTCGGGGCCCTGGGAGGAGCAGGAGCGGCCTTGGCGGAAGCTTCGCGGACATCGTCGTCGGCGAGTCGTCGAGTGTGCGGGGTGGCCAAGACTCGTTTCGGTTCGGCTGCCGGCCGGGCGGGCTCAACCTTCTCCTCGGCTTTCTCAGGCTTCCGCGGTGCGGCCTCTTTTTCCTCTTTCGGCGGAGGACCTTCTTCTTCCTTCTTGGGTGGCGGCGCCTCTTCTTTCTCCTCGGGTGGGGGTGCTTCCTTCTCGGCCGGGGCTGCAACCTCGGCCCCAGCCTCGGTTTCGATAATGAGCAGAGGGTCTCCGACACGTACCGTGTCCCCGGGGCTGTGGGGGATTTCCGCAATGGTGCCGGCCACCGGCGCGGGGAGCTCTACCACCGCCTTGTCTGTTTCCACCCGGATAACGGGCTGATCCGCCTTAACTTCCTGCCCCAGTTCGACCAGATATTCCACGATTTCAGCTTCGGCAATTCCCTCTCCCACGTCCGGGAGTCTGAATACTTTTCTCATAAGCGATGGTCCTCCTTCACCAATTCGCTAGAACTCCATGGTTTCGTGGATCGCCCGGATGACTCGGTCCGGGTCAGGGTAGTTGTACGGCTCGAGCTTTGCGAGCGGCGGTATGATACTGTACCCGGTGACCCGTTTGATCGGTGCCAGGAGTGATAGGAGGCAGCGCTCGCCCACCAACGCGGCTATTTCGGCTCCGACTCCAAACGAACGGGGAGCTTCATGCACGATGACCAGGCGGCCCGTTTTGTTGACCGACTTGGTGATCGCGTCGATATCAAAGGGCCAGACGGTGCGCAAATCAACGACCTCCGCGTCTACGCCCTCGTCAGCCACATGCTGAGCGGCCCTTTCGCAAATCTGGACCATCCCTCCGTAGGTGACCAGGGTTATCTCTCCGCCCTCGCGAACGATCCGGGCTTTACCGAGCGGTACCCGGTGATCGCCGTCGGGGACCTCCTCCTTGAAGAGACGATAGAGCCGTTTGGGCTCGAAGAAGACAACGGGATCCGGATCCTCGACAGATGAAATCAGGAGGCCCTTCGCGTCCGACGGAGTGGACGGTATCACTACCTTCATTCCGGGAAGAGCCGTAAACAGGACTTCCGGCGCATCCGAATGATGCTCGAGCGCGCGTACCCCCGCGCCATAGGGCGCTCGGATCACCAGCGGCACGTGGAAGATCCCCTGGGACCGCCGACGGATACGGGACGCGTGGCTGTAAATCTGATCGTAGGCTTTGAACATAAAGCCCTCGAACTGAATTTCCGGTATGGGGCGCATGCCGTAAATCGCCATGCCGATGGCCGTCCCTACAATACCGCTCTCCGCGAGAGGCGTGTCGATCACGCGCTCCTCACCGAATTTGTCGAGTAGGTTAACGGTGGCCCTGAAGACGCCGCCGTCGGCCCCCACATCCTCGCCGAGGACAACCACCCGGTCGTCTTTGGCCATCAGCTCGTCCAGGGCAGAATTGATTGCTTCGACCATTGATAAACGCGCCATGACTCACCTCGCGGATTCGGATTCACCCAAATTGTGAAGCAATTCTTCCTTTTGCTCTTTCAAGTGCCAGGGCAGTTCAGCGTACAGATGGCTGAACATGTCGGTGGGATGAGGATGCGGGGCTGCCTCGAATTCGCTCACCGTCTGCTCGATCTCTTTGGAGCATTCCTCGTTCAGTTCCGTATCTTGCTTCTCGTCCCACCCGTGCTTCGCGATCAGAAATTTGCGCACTCTATCAATCGGATCCTTGGCCCTCCACGGTTCGAGCATCTCCTCCGTCCGGTATCGACTCGCGTCATCTGAGGTCGTATGGTCGTCCATTCGATAGGTCACCAGTTCAACCAGGGACGGCTTGTAGTCGGATCTGGCTTCATTCAGCACGCGTTTAATCGTCAGATAAACTGCCAGGACGTCATTGCCGTCAACTCGATACCCGTCGATGCCGTATGCGCACGCCTTTTCCGAAAGCGTTTCGGTTGCGGTCTGCTTCTCCACGGGAAGCGAGATGGCCCAGTGGTTATTCTGAATGGCAAAGACCACCGGGAGCTTGAACACCCCCGCAAAGTTGAGACTTTCATGAAAATCGCCCTGGGAGGTGGAACCGTCTCCCGAGCTTGAAAGCACGGCAATTTTGTCCCCGCGTATCTTGGCCCCCCACGCGATGCCCGCGGCATGGAGGAGGTGGGAACCGACCGTAATGCAGGTCGGCAGGGTATGGGAATCTCCTGCGGGTTTGGCGCCGCTTTCATCCCCGGCCCAGTACGTGTACAGGCCCTTCGGTTTCGAATCTCGCGCCAACTGCGCCCCGGCCTCTCGAAAGGACGGACAGAACCAGTCGTCAGGCTCGAGCGCCATGCCCATTCCAATGTTCGAGGCCTCCTGGCCTCTCACCGACGCGAGGGTTCCCATGCGTCCCTGTCGCTGGAGACTCAGCGCCTTCGCGTTCCATAGACGCGTGAACACCATGAGCCGGTACATTTCCTTGATTTCCTCCACCGGGATCTCTTTGATGGCTTCCTCATCCGCATTGCCATCGGGATCCAGTACCATGATCATGTCTGTGTCGCTCATCTCAATCACCCTGATCCTGTCATAGCTTGGTTGGCCGCTTGGGCATGCGACCAGATTCGTCCCAAAAGGGAAGCGGGCGCGTCCTCCAGCTCCCTGCCCACCACTGAAGCGAAGTTTCCCTTCAGAGCGTCGATGACCCAGGGCCTTGGTGGGGCCTGGCCGAGGATCCGCTCCAGTGTCGTAAGCCGAACACCGTTGATACCGCAGGGCCTGATGTACGTTGAAGGTCCGTGGTTCCCGTCCAGGTTCACCGCGAATCCGAAACTCGTGACCCAGTTACTGACCCGCACACCCATCGAAACAACCTTGTGGCCGTCTCGCCATAATCCCAGATGCGCGGCCGTGTCCCGGCGTCGATCCGCGTCCACGCCAAAGCACCGCAGCGTTCGGATCCCTACTTCCTCGAGGTTCTGCATGTAAGCGGGGATATGCCTCTCCGGGGGAGCGAGTGCGAGAAGCGGATAGCAGACGATTTGGCCGGGCCAATGGTAGGTGATCCCGCCGCCGCGGACGGAGCGGGCCAAGGCGATGCCCTCCTCCTCAAGTCGACTCAACGGAACGAGAAGATCTTTCGGGTGCTCGGAGAACCGATCCCGTGCCCCGAGCGCGACCGTCCTGGGATGGGCCAGGAACAGCAGCAGGTCCGGAATCTCACCTGACAGCCGAAGCTCCTTGGCCGCGGACATGAACCGATCAGCTTCGGGCACGCCGACGAGGCCGAGGATCGCGACATGGCATTTCTGTGCACTCCCACATCGCGTTGACCCGCCTTCAACCATAGGTACTTCCTTGTCCAGGAATGGCAGAGCGTCAACGGGAAACCGTCAGCATACGCCGATTTCACTCACCTCATCAGCCCATGGAATTCTTAACACTAGCATTTCTCGTGAGTGAACGCAAAGCAGAGCGGCTTCGGATCGCTCTTCCGCGACCTGCTCTTACGGATACGGTTTCCCAACTATCATAGCATCTATACTGCGCACTGATCGTCGTGAATGCAAGGCCGATATTAATCGGTGTCCAGAGGCAGCCTCTCCAAGGCGGTGTACTCTTTGTTCAGCGCCAACGCTACCTTTTCGTAGGTCACATGACCTTTGTACACGTTGACCCCTCGAGCCAGCGCGGGATCTTGTTCGATCGCTTTGGCGAAACCGAGATCCGCGAGCTTCAGGGCATAGGGGAGCGTGACATTGGTCAGGGCAAAGGTGGAAGTCCGGGCGACCACGCCGGGCATATTGGGTACGCAATAATGGATCACCTCATCCACCAGGTACGTGGGGTGGCTGTGACAAGTGGGCTTACATGATTCGACGCATCCTCCCTGGTCGACGGACACGTCAACGACCACGGTTCCCGCTTTCATTTCCCTGATCATCTCCCTGCCGACCAGCCTCGGTGTGCGTGCGCCGGGGATGAGAACCGCGCCGATCACCAGGTGTGAATGGATCACCGAATTGTAGATGTTATCGTGATTGGACATGATCGTTGTCACCCGGCTCCCGAGGATATCATCCATGTACATCAACTGGTGCTGATCGATGTCGATGAGATGGACCTCCGCGCCGAGTCCTACCGCTATTTTGGTGGCCGCACGGCCAACGGTTCCCGCTCCGATGATCGTTATCCTGCCGCGGCTTACGCCGGGGACACCTCCCAGGAGCACTCCCCGTCCGCCCTGGGTCTTTTCGAGAAAGTGGGCCCCGATCTGCACCGACATACGGCCGGCAACTTCGCTCATGGGTATAAGAAGAGGCAGCGAGCGGTCGGGGAGCTGAATGGTCTCGTAAGCGATTCCGATCACCTTCCGATCCAGGAGCGCCTGGGTCAGCTCTTCCGCGGGTGCAAGGTGGAGATATCCATAGACGATTTGACCCTCTCTCAGCAGCGGGTACTCCTGCTGGAGCGGCTCCTTGACCTTCATGATCATCTCGGCTTGACCGTACACCTCCTCCGGGCTATCCAGGATCGTCGCACCCGCGGCCGCATACTCATGGTCCGACATTCGGCAGCCCTCGCCCGCTCCTGTTTCGACCACGACCGAATGGCCGTGAGCTGCCAGGATTCGCACTCCTGCAGGCACAACGCCAACTCTGAATTCATCATCCTTTATCTCTTTCGGAACCCCGATGATCATGACCATCCCCCTCTGATTGCCATGGAGCCGATAATGCCTCGGTCGGCTCTACGGCATGGTTTTCCGTCTCCATTTGCAGACGGGCCGTCACCCCGGCTTTTGGCGCTTGTTCCACCCTGCCATCGAGATCAGATGACGTTGTTCGTTGAATCGCGCCGTCTGACAACCGCGCTGCAGTGCGGATCGATCCAGGCCGGTTCATTCCAGCATAAGGGCCGTGCCTGCGGCAACCTGAAAATCGCGGCACGGCATCTCCCGGTCAAAGGAGCGACAACCTGCCGTCGAATCAGACCGGTCGGCGCGGATCAGTAAACGATTGACCTGCCGGCAGCACCGGGAGTATACACATGATGAACGTATATGCAACGACTATTGAACACGGCTTTCTGAGAACCAGCGCGGCTCTCGGTAACCTCCGCGCAACGTGCGAAGCGGTGTTCGGAAATCACTTGACCGCGGGGCGGGCCGCGTCAAGTGACCGTCATTTCCGTTCCCTGAGGAACGTTCAGGATACCGACGGAACGCGGGAACGCGATTGAGCTCTCCATAGGAAAGACGCAACCCTCAACCGAACAGCGTGTGCGACCGGAGGTCCGAGACATGGCCTACAACAAAGAAATTGAATCCCGCATCAAGAAAATCGTAGCCACATGGAAAAACACGGACCACAAGAACATGTTCGGCGGTATCTGTCATCTGGTCAACGGCAATATGTTCTGCGGGGTGTACAAAGACTTCCTCATCCTCCGACTGGGTCGGGAAAACGCGGACCTCGC
>JARRRG010000160.1:0-5447 GCA_037380965.1 Deltaproteobacteria bacterium | reverse complement strand
GTCTCCTTAGTCTTGGCCGAGGAATGCGTTCCTGAAAAGACCCTCCCCTGCTGAAAGTCAATTGTAAGCGTCATATCGACGGTCGTCAGTTTTCGCAAGCCTTGGTCAGTCCTATGAGACTTCGGGTCGCCCTTTCCGTGTTTCATTCCTACAAGTTTACCCGTCCAGGTTCCCTTGAGATTAGGTACATCGCCTGCAGCGATCGCCAAACTGGGAATAACGAAAGCAATTGTTACGAACACAACCAAAATACAAGAGCGCATTTTCAACCTCCATTGGTTTGAACCGTAATTGTCCGGCGGTCTTACCATTTTCAATTTTTCAAACCCGTGACATGCAAAGAGAGGTCGGCCCGCTGCCCCCAGAGAGGTCTCCGTGGGGTGTCCCACGCGACCGCACGTAGGCAAAACCGTCGTCACGTTGATGGAGAGGTCCATATTGGCCTTTTGTCAGCGTATCTCACGCTCGCTACTCCGTCAAGCAGCTTTTCACGCTGTAAGGAATCACTCTCGGGAATTCGTCAAGACGCTCGCCTCTCTACCCTGCCGTCCAACGAGATCGGACAGGCTGCAACGGCTAGTACCCGGCCCGATATCCTCCATAGAGCCTGTGCCTGACCAGGCCGCGGGGCGGAGTTAGGCTCACCAAGAGGCAGAAGTCTTCGGTCAGCCAACGGGATGGCACTTTTTCTTTCTTTGATGGTCATAGTAGGCTATAGAGTAGCTATTTTTGAATCTACTCATGGATGAGAAGTGATTTTCCGTGTCGAGATTCGCTGACCGACCACAAAGGAGCATCGGAAAAGGAGGGGTTGCAATGCAAAGAATCGCCGTTTTCATGGCCTTGATCGTCGTGCTTGCCGCGGCCACCGGTGTGTGGGGAGCAGGTTCAGAGACAAAACAGGTGGGCAAAGCTACCTCAACAGCAACAAAGACTCAGAAAAACCCCGAAATTTTGCTCATAAAGACCGATGCCCAGAAACCCTTTAAAGTTCAAATAACCGATAAGAGCCTTTGGACGAATGTTGAAGTCAGGGAGAGTGAAGAGCGCCTGGAGCTCATTGTACATGACACCGTAGCGAAGGAACCGGCCAGTGACTGCCCGGGAGGACGTTGCAAGTTCGATGTGGTGATCAAGTTCCACAGAGATAATCCGAGAGAATTCGGGGTCGCGATGGTGATGGCTCAGTATATCGCGACATGTGGAGCCACAATGGAAATCGTGGGTAAGCCCGGATGGAAATTGTCGCGGACGGGCGATCTGCGCCGGATCACCGGCTGGTACAAGTCGGTTACGTTCAATCCTCCCTCCTTGGCGGCGAAACCTTGACCGGCCCTCCGTTGATGCTTTGCGGACGTGCTATCAGCCCCGCTTCAATACCACAGGGAAAGGCAGGCACCGGCTGAGGCTCGTTATCGAGGAGTGTGATCGAGATGAGTGACGTCGTGCGGTCCGCGGTGAAAACGACGTTCTCGGTATTACTCCACAAGGTCTATTGGGTGAAGCGTCACCTTGCGTGACAGTCGCTCGGCGGTAATCAGTGCACACATCCCCTCACAGAGTTTCGACACCCTCGCAAGCAGAGATGGAAACCATGGCAAGCTCCGCCGCGGGGTCGGCCCACATCTCCAAAGTGGCAACCTGTTGTTTCCCAGCTCTCCCCTCGTCGGCCTCCTCCTGCGGTCTATTGAATGATTGCCGTGTCCCATGCCGGAATGCCCGCAAGGAGACGGTCGAGGAATCATTCCCGTCCAGCGGAGATCCATTCGATTCATGACGGTTGCAGCGGCTATAACACCGAACAATATCGAAATCTGCTACGAAACATTCGGCCAAGAGGACAAAGCTCCTCCGATCATACTGATCTCGGGAGCTGGGCTTCAGATGCTGGGATGGCCCGACGAGTTTTGTCGAATGCTCGCCGCGCGAGGACATCGGGTGATTCGGTTTGACAATCGTGACACGGGGCAGTCGACGATCTTGAAGCACCTACCCGCGCCCGCTCCCTGGCGTGTGGCGCTTATGCACAAGATAGGATTTCGGGTGTCACCACCGTACACCCTGGAGGCCATGGCAGGCGATCTTGTGCATTTGCTCGACACTCTCGGGGTGCAGAGACCGCATCTTGTGGGGATCTCTCTGGGCGGCATGATCGCTCAAGTGGTCGCCATTAACTCAGGCGAACGGGTTACCAGCCTTACGTGCATTGCCACATCGGCGCGAAACAGCCGCCACACCATGCCGAAGATAAGCACGGTCCTGAAAATCATGCGCTCGCCCCGACCCGGACGGCAGGGCTACATCGACTGGAACATCGGTCTTGTCCGGGCAGTGGGCGGAGCCGCTGCGGAGGGCCCGGACGATTACCTGCGTGAGATAGCCGGCAGAATGTTCGACCGCGGTATCCACCATGAGGGTATGCGGCGGCAGGTGTGTGCCGTGTATGCTGCTCCTGATCGGCGACCGGCACTCAAAAGGGTTGCGGCACCGACGCTCGTCATCCATGGAGCCGACGATCCACTCATCCATCCGGAGGCCGGTAAAGAGATAGCCGAAGCCATTCCCGGAGCCAGATTTTGCGTCATTGAAGGACTGGGCCACGGAATTTTACGTCCTGTATGGCCTCAGCTTAGTGAGCTGATCGGAGAACACGTCGAAAGGACATCATAGCCTGCCCTCTCGGCTCTCACCGCTCCAGGGAAGTCAATTCTCGGCGGCCCGGGCATGAGCATTGACGATCAAGAATCAAAACCTCGCGGGGCCAGGCATACGGCTTCGGAGATCACGTCTTCTTGAGGCTCCCTATCTATGGCATTCATGCAACGGGGTACGAACTCGTGGGATCATGAACCGGAATGTAAGGTGGGCACTTCCGCGAAAACCCCTCAATATCTCGGGACCGCTCCTCGGCCACCCTATCCGGGCAGACTAAGCGAACATGGAAGATCAGCCGGGAAATTCCTCGAAGGATTTCCGCTCTCACGAGGAAAAAAATCCTCCGCTGACTCTTGGCAACGGAGGATATGGATTATCCGTCATTCAGGGGAACCCTGGAATGACGAATAATCTATTATACCGTAAAACTATTGAGTTAGTCCAGCAAAAATGTGATTCCGCTTAGGTAAATACGGTCATATCATGGTTCGCGGATTTTCCATCGTCCGGTACTCTTCCCTATTCAATCTCTCATGTGCCGATCCTTACCCGACCCTCGCTGCAACATGGATTATCCCCTCGAATACGTCATGAACAGGTATCGAGATTACTGGTGTGCAAGCTTTTCTTGTATATCCGGCCGATGCATGGTTGCGTCTTGCACGATGCCTCGAAACCGGTGCAACTCCCCTCCCTGCGCTGTCGACAACCAACGGGACCGCAGGAACCTCACGGGCAAAGAGAGAGAGCTGTCTGGAGGTAGTGGACAAGAGGAAGAGCCCCGGCCTTCGATGCAATCGATACACCGGTTGTAGCTCGCGTTCCGCATAGGTAGGAGCAAAATTGGGCTTTTTTCTGGCCCTTGTGATTTCAATAGGATACGACTTGTACATTACCTTGATTTGTGATAGTGACCGGGGAACGCTTTTGAGGAGGTTCCCATGGAGGTTGCCGATGAGGATGTGGTCATATCCAATGTGGGGTTTCTGCCGGTGGTATCGGCCTATGCCTGTCGGATCGGGCTCGTGGAAGAGATCGACCGGCTTCTTGATTGCGAGATGGAGGTGAGTCCCGGCAGGTGCGTGCTTGCCATGATCCTTGATGCGCTTTCGGGCAGGAGTCCCCTGTGTCGCCTGGAGCACTTCTTCATGGACAAGGAGGTGGGTCAGCTTCTCGGCCAGGAGATTGCCCCGGCGAAGCTCAACGACGATACGCTGGGTCGGGTGCTTGATCGAATCAGCGATGTGGGGACGAACACTGTGCTGGGAGCCATCGTCGTCAGGGTTATGGCGAGCTTTGGGCTGGATACCTCTCACGTTCACCACGACACCACGAGCCAGAAGTTTTTCGGCGATTACCTGCTCTACGACTGGGAGAGACATGATCAGCCCTTCGTGATTACCCACGGATTCAGCAAGGAACATCGGCCGGATCTCAAACAGTTGGTGCACAGCCTGTTGTGCGTCGATCATGGTATCCCGATTTATTCCAAGCTTGTCGATGGCAATGAGTCGGACAAGAACGTCAACCGCACCCTCATCCCGGAAATGACCAGGCGGATGAAGGCCCTTGGACGAGAGGATTTCATCTACGTGGCCGATTCGGCCCTGATCACTGAGGAGAATCTGGCCCTCATCGATGATTGGGACAACGGCTTCTTGTTTGTCTCCCGGCTTCCCATGACCTACAAGGAGTGTGGGGCCGCCATAGATCGGACGCTTAAGGCCGACCAATGGAAAGAGGTCGGTGTGATTTCCGACCAGCCACAGACGAAGAATCGCAAACCTGCTTCGTACCGTGCCTGCGAGACAGTGGTCACCCTCTACGGGATCAATTACCGTGCACTGGTGGTCCACTCCGATGCCCATGATCGGCGGCGCCAAAAGAAGGTTGACCGAGAGATCGCCAAAGAAAAGGAGGAGCTGACCAAACTGATCAGGCAACGGGAAAGGATCGATTACGCCTGCCTTCCCGACGCAGAGGCCGCAGCCGACCGCATCAACCCTGGGACTTACCACCACCTGACCGTGGAAATAGAACCCCGACCCCAGTACGGGAGAGGTCGACCCAGGGCTGATGGCACCCGCAGGCTCAAGGCAATGAGGTACGGGTTGAAGATCTCGGCCCAGCTCGATCAAGAGGCCGTCGCTGGGCTTCGGGAAGAAGCGGGCTGCTTCGTGCTCATCACCAATACCCTGGCACAAGGAACAGGTTCCATCTCGGCACGAGAGCTTCTATCCATCTACAAAGACCAGCACAGTGTGGAACGCAATTTCGGGTTCCTCAAAGACCCGGTCTTTGTTAACGCTCTCTTTCTCAAGTCTCCACGTCGCATCGAGGCGCTCGGCCTCGTCCTTATCTTGGGCCTCATGATCTGGCGCCTCATGGAGCGCACCATGCGCCTGAACCTCGCGGCAACCAAATCCACGATCATCGGATGGGAAAAGCGCCAGACATCCCGCCCGACCGCCTTGATGATGACAACGAAATTCCTTGGCGTATTCTTGCTCGTCTCCCAAGGGCAACCACGACCGGCAAAGCCCTTCAACGAAATACAACTCCACTACCTGAGCATACTGGAAATCACGCCTGAGACCTTTCTCAAGCCCTATCCGAAGTCACCAATCACCATCAGACGCGAATGAAAAAATACCCGAAAAACGGCTCAACCTATGCGGAATGTGAGTCTGGTTAGCCATAAGGCTCTCATACTCCTGCTCTGTTATTCCTGCTCCAGCCCTTGTGCTCAGCTCCTACACTCCCAGCCCTTACACTCTCCCACCCAGCTCTAC
>JARRRG010000159.1:0-5449 GCA_037380965.1 Deltaproteobacteria bacterium | reverse complement strand
CGACATGGTCAGAGTTCAGGCCATGCTGACGGAACACCTCGGAATCAAAAAACTCCATAACGTCGTCGGCGGATCGATGGGAGGAATGCAGGCCCTCGAGTGGGCCGTGCGCTATCCCGAACGAGTCCGCTCGGCTGTGGTAATTGCCGCCACCGCGCGACTCTCTCCTCAGGGAATCGCTTTCAACTGGGTAGGACGGAATGCAATTTACAGCGACCCTGCCACAGTGTGCCCTGAACCGACCGTGGAGGATTCAGCCCATAGAATGGCACGAGGATTGGCGGTTGCCCGGATGATCGGACACATCACCTACCTCTCCGAAGAGACAATGGAGGCTAAATTCGGCCGGAAGCTCAGGTTGAAGGACGTGAACGGCTATCTGTACAGCCTCGGCGAAAACGGGGTTGAGGGGGGAGAGTTTGAGGTCGAATCGTATCTTGAACACCAGGGTAGCACGTTCATGAGAAGATTCGACGAGGATTCGTACATCATTATCACCAAGGCGATCGACTATTTCGACCTGGAGCGCACCTATGGGGGCCTCGACAAAGCGTTCAGAAATATCTCTTCGAAAATACTTGTAATATCTTTTAGCTCGGACTGGCTTTATCCTACTGCAATGTCCCTGGCCATCGTTCGTGCATTGCAGGCTGAGAAAAAGGATGTCTCGTTTGTAGAGGTGGATCTGCCGTACGGTCATGACTCGTTTCTGGTGAGTGCGGGAATGCCATTATTGACCCGGATCATGAAGGGGTTTCTCAAAGGTGTCTGGTGAGATTACAGAAGTTCGCACGCCGTTCCACGAGTTCGCTGTGGGATTCAATGTAATCATCGATCTCATTACTCCTGGAACCCGAGTACTCGACCTTGGCTGCGGAACCGGAACCCTCCTGCAGCGGCTTAGGGACGAGAAAGACGTCGAAGGCTGCGGTGTGGAATTGGATCAGGAAAAAGTGATCCGATGCGTGGAGAGGGGCATCAGGGTGATGAGGCTCGACCTGGACGAAGGGCTGGAAGGGTTCCCTGACCTCAGCTACGAGTATGTGGTGCTGAGCCGAACCCTCCAACAGCTTATGAATCCCGCACGACTCGTCAGAGAAATGCTGAGGGTCGGGTCAAAGTCTATTATCACGTTCCCCAACTTTGGGCACTGGCAAACGGCCCTTCGTTTACTGACCAGAGGTCAAATGCCCGTTTGCGGCGTTCACCCCCATCCATGGCACAGTACGCCGGACATACACCCTCTTACTATCAGAGATTTCCATAAATTTATTAGTAAGAGCGGCGGCAAGATAGAGACTGAGATATACATAGTCAGCGGTGTTCCACGCAAGGCCGCGTTCTGGGCCAATCGGAGAGCGGAGTGGGGATGCTGCCTCATCTCCGCCGCGTGATAAGTCCATAGCATGCCCGCCGAGCAGGGAATTAGCGAGTCGTCCGCTCTCGCTCAATGAACAGGCCGCGGTAATTCGATTGAGAGAATCATGAGGAAGAAGTACCTCCTGGAGGATGACCGGCATATCTTCTCACTCTCGGAAGAGTCAGATCTCTTCAGGCTCAGGATGTGGACCGCGCACATCGAGGAGGATCATGTCGAGGACTTTCTGGAGACCACGGTCGATTGGTTGAGCACCAACCCCGACAAAGGGATACTGATCGATTTCAAGGGCGTTAAATCGATCTCCGACCATTTCGTTACCCACCTCATCGAGTATTATAGGGAGATCAAGTCGCGGGGACTCTACGTAGGCTTCGTCAACGTGGACCCGTCGCTGGAGCGGCATGTCGGACAATCCACCATAACGGTGGTCACTTCTCTCGACATGTTACACGGGGACAAGCCGGTTCTGCGAGCCAAGGAAGTTTTGAACGATCTGGCGGCTGACCTCTCGGATGAAGAACTCATGGAGAAGCACGGGCTTTCCGGAAGAGGCCTGAGGAGCTTGTTCAGTAAATTGTTGGCAAAGGGATTGATCAGCCGAAAGGCACTCGCCCGTCGGTGGGGAGTGGAAACCGCTATGGTTACCCTTTCGCTTGACCGGCTGGGGCCTCAGAAGGCCAGGATAGATGCCAAAGAGGTGCTCAAAGACATTTCCAACAATGCGAGCGACAGGGAGATCATGCGGAAGTACAAGCTGACCGCGAAGGGTTTGCAAAGCCTCATGCAGAAGTTGTATAGACGAGGGTTAATTTCAAAGGCCACCCTGTCAAGACGAAAAGTTGTCAAGAGGCGACCCTGATCCCGTTTCCATCACGCCCCACAGCCGAGCCACAGCATTATCAGAGAATTCCCGGGCTCACGCGCGATGCGGCCGGATAGCTGCTCTCATAAGGCCGACCTTCAGCGAATCCGGTGCTCACGTTTGGTCCCTTTTGCGGGAAAGGCGACGGGAAGGAGAGGGCATCCTCGACATCGGGGCAGGAAGGTCCGGCATAATCTGCGCCTTATGAGGATCACAAACCACCACGTCGATTCCCTCGAGGAGATGAGCTGTTTCCGCTTCGGTCTGACGCCCGACCGCACGGATGAGCCGATGTACCGCACGTCGTATCAGAGGGGTGGTGTCCTTCTCCAGATCCCCTACGATTTCCACTGTGGGAATAGTTAAGACCCCGCCTGAGACCGCCTTTGTGACGAAGGCACTGCTCCATGATATCCAGGTATTTGAACTGAGTATCAATATAGAGGCCCCCCCTCTCACCAGCGCTCCCAGTGCACTTTTCGCGCCAGGAGCACCTCCTAGAACTTGACCGGGACAAGTCCGAGGACATAGTATAGATAATTTGTGCATCGCAGCGCCAACCGGCGTACAGGGTTGCCCAGGAACTCCTATGATAAAGCTCATTAGAGGATTTCACGACATATTGCCGGACCAGACCCCGAAATGGGACTTTCTTGTCAGCACGGCAAGGAGCACCCTTGAACGTTTCGGGTTTCGGGAAATTATCCCGCCGATCATGGAAAGGACCGAGCTGTTTGAACGGAGCATCGGGGAAGTCACCGATATCGTGGAAAAGGAGATGTACTCCTTCATGGATCGTGGGGGTGAGTCCGTCAGCCTGAGACCGGAAGCGACTGCAGGGATTCTGCGGGCGGTGGCGGAGCACTCTCTCCTCCGTAAAGAACCGGTGTTAAAGCTCTACGCGATTGGTCCCATGTTCCGTCGCGAGCGTCCTTCCAAAGGGAGGTTTCGTCAGTTCTTTCAGGTCAACGCGGAAACGCTGGGCGATGATTCACCGTTCACGGATGCCGAAGCGATCGCGGCCGCGCACGCGCTTATGAGTCATATCGGGGCGACAGGACTCATGATCGAGATTAATTCGGTAGGATGTCCGATTTGTCGCGCGGAGTATCGCCGTATTCTGCAAGAGTACCTCGCTCCCTATCTCAAAGAGCTGTGCGAGGATTGTCAGCGCCGGTACCACAGAAATCCACTGCGGGTACTCGACTGCAAGGTCCCCCGCTGCGTTGAGATTGCCGGCGACGCGCCTCTTATCACGGACAGTCTCGACAGTGATTGTCAGGATCATTTCAGGTCCTTGCAAGACGCGCTCGAACTTCTCCGGATTCCGTACAGAGTGGAGCCGAGGATGGTGAGAGGCCTTGATTATTACACCCGGACCGCCTTCGAGGTGATTCACGAAGAATTGGGACGGTCCAAGGCAGTGGGCGGAGGAGGACGCTACGACAGCCTTCTCGGAGAACTGGGGGGCCCGGATGTTTCCGGCATCGGCTTTGCCATAGGTCTGGAGCGCCTCTCCATGGGGATTCCGGACAATGATGCGCGCTTTGCACGCGCGATTGACACCTATGTTGCCTTTCTCGGCGACAGTGCCAGGGAGACGGCATTATGCCTGGCCAACGATCTTCGCCTGTCAGGCATCTCCGCGGAGGCTCGGTATGAATCAAAGAGCCTCAAGGCCCAGATGAAAATCGCGGACAGATGCGGCGCGAGAAAGGTCATAATGATTGGCGAAGATGAGCTTAATCGGCAGGAGGTGACCATTCGGGACATGGCAACCAAGGAGCAAACACGGGTGAAAATGGACCGCGTCGTGGATTACCTGCAAGGAGAAATGTCTTGAAACCAGACCCATTGGACGGATGGGAGCGAACGCATCTCTCGACCGAGTTGAGTGAACGAGACCTCAACGAGTCGGTGGTCGTCATGGGTTGGGTTCACAGACGCCGGGACCATGGAGGCGTAATTTTTGTCGACATGCGCGACCGGCGAGGACTCCTGCAACTTGTTTTCAACCCGGAGTATTCACCCGAATCACACCGGAAGGCTCACCATATCAGGCCGGAATGGATAGTGGCGGTCCGCGGCGTAGTTCGCGCTCGACCGGAAGAATCACTCAATCCTGACCTGCCCACCGGACGTATCGAGGTGTTTGTTGACGAGCTCAAGATTCTCAATCGCTCTGAGCCGCCCCCTTTTCCCATTGACGAGGAAGATCCTCCGACCGATTCGGTTCGCTACCGCTACCGGTATCTCGATCTCCGGCGGGAAGGAGGAGCGAGGAAAGGTCTCCAGGTCAGGCATCGGGTCTTGGGAACCGTTCGAGACTACCTGAATGGTGAGGACTTCATCGATATCGAAACCCCTTTTCTGACGACGAGCACCCCTGAAGGAGCGCGGGATTACCTGGTCCCGAGTCGTACTAGCCCGGGTCATTTCTACGCGCTTCCCCAGTCACCTCAAATCTTCAAGCAATTGCTCATGGTGGCGGGTTTTGAACGCTATTACCAGATCGTACGATGTTTTCGAGACGAAGACCTCCGGGCCGACCGCCAGCCAGAGTTCACGCAGATAGACATCGAGACATCCTTTCTCGAGGAGAAACGATTATTTGACATAATTGAACGGATGATGGGCCGGATCTTCGAAGAGATCCTCGGGATAGACCTCACGCTCCCCTTTGTGACGATGACCTACGAGGAGGCAATGGCCCGATACGGGCTGGACAAGCCCGACATTCGTTTCGGCATGGAACTGACGGATATTTCGGATCTGGTAAAGGAGAGCGGATTCGGCGTGTTCCGTTCCGCATTGGAGGCAGGGGGGATTGTGAAGGCCCTCAAAATCGAAAAGGGAGATCGGCTCTCCCGAAAGGACCTCGACGATCTTCGCGACTTTGCGGCAATATATGAGGGCAAGGGAGTCGCGTACACCCGAATCAAGGACGGAGGGGGATGGCAGTCCCCCATTGCCAAGTTCCTCTCCGAAGAGGAACGTTCCGCGATTAACCTCGCGGCGGGAGCTGTCTCCGGGGATGTCATTCTATTCGGCGCGGATTCGAAGCACGTAGTCAATGACGTGCTCGGTAATTTGAGGAACCACCTGGCAGCACGTCTGGGAGAGATTCCTGACGAGGAGTTCAAGTTTCTCTGGATTACTGAATTTCCCATGTTCGAGTATGACGAAGACGAGAGACGCTACAAAAG
>JARRRG010000158.1:7881-16044 GCA_037380965.1 Deltaproteobacteria bacterium | reverse complement strand
ATGCCACCGAAGTCCATGTGAAGGTGAAAGACGCGGAGCCCTACCGGCCGAAATCCCTCTCATAGGCTGCCTTAATCTGGCCCCAACCGACAAGGCGTTCGTCGGAGCCGCTTCCGATAAAAACCGCGTCGGGGGCAACCGTAGCCATGACCGCTTTCAGGTCTTTTCGCGAATAGGCCCGTAGGTGCTGCCTGATAGTCTCCTTGACCTCGGATTCCTTCTGGAGGTCGACTTCGTTCGCCGAGCCTGGAACGATCGCTGCAACCAGAAACAAGAAAATCACTGCCGTCCAACCGGCCAGTCGCATGTTCTCCTCACTTTCTCCGATTCCTGTCTGGAGAGGTAAGGTTCAGCATGCCACAACCTGTGGACCAGTAAAAGTCTTTCCGGGCCGGCCGGGCACTTTCTGCACGGAAGCCCGGATCCGGAGAGATGTCGTGTGGTGGAGTCCCGCGATCCGTGCGAGGGTGGGCACGTGACGTGTCAGAATACGGGCAACAGAACCGAAAAAGATGATGGCGGAGTGGGCCGGTCTTCCTCTCTCGGGGCAGGGTACGGTCACCGTGTTGGCCGCGGCGTCGCGCTGCGATCCTCGACCTCGTTGCCGTAAGCTATCGAGGTTCTCCCCTCTCAGACACGAAATGGTGGTATAAGAAAGGGGAGGAACATCTGACAGAAGCGGACTCGGCCGGCTTGTGGGAGTGTGTGGCCGCGGTTACGCTCCCATAGGCCGTTGATACCGTGGGAAACTGAATTTCAGACCCAGCGCCGAGCCGCGGGCTGATGAGCATCAAGGAGGTTTGAGGATGGAAGAGGAGGAAAAACAACCCACAAAACTCGTCTGGGTGAAAGACAAGGCCGGCAATGAATACCTGTGCCCTGTCGATGCGTTGAAGGATCCGGAAAACGTGACCGAGGAAGAATTGAAACACTGTGTCGACGCGGTAAACCAAGTACTGGGAAGTGACGATTAGACGTTTCTGTGGAAGGAGGAGACTGGTTTCAAAGAAAAAAATTGGGCAGGGAGAAAAAACATTTGGGCAGGGAATGAGCGCTCCACCCGCTACAACCGATTTCGTGTCTTGATGTCGAGGTATCGGTCGAGGAGACGAAGGGAGATTTTCTCCGGTGGAGCGTCCATAACCAGGACCCCCCTGGAGCCGAGCTTTGCCATGAGGCGATCTCTCCGATCCAGGATGCCGGATGCCACTCCTTGGCGATAGAGGTCTCGTTTGTGGCGGGGGATGGATTCCGCCAGTGCTATCAATTCCGTGTCGGATAGCGCCACTACAAGGGGAAGATGGCGCGGGAGGAGTCCCAGGATATATCGCATCAAACCCTCGGACGCACGTTCGTCTATCAGGTCCGTAACGATAATCACCAGGGATCTTCTCCTGAGTCTGGATGCCAGACTTGAGAGAGCCAGATAAAAGCGCGGCTCTTCCATTCTCGGCTTCAGGGCATACGTGGCATCGAGTATGCGACCGAATTGCGTCCGCGTATTGTCAGGCGGCAGGAAACAGAGGATCTCCTGTCCCACCATCATCACGCCCACCTTGTCGCCGAGCTCGAGGGCCGCGTACGCCACGAGCAGGGCTGCATTGAGCCCGTGATCCAATTTTGTCTTACCCTGCACCCGTGCAGTCATCATCCGACCTGCGTCCAGGACCAGAAAGACCGTCTGGCTGCGTTCGATCCGGTTTTGGCGGACCATGGGCGTTCCTGTTCTCGCGGTGGTGCCCCAGTGGATCAGGCGGGCATCGTCTCCCACCACGTACTCTCTGAGACTGTCGAAGTCAGCTCCCGCAGACGCTTTTTTCAGTGCACGAATCGGATCGTGTGCGATCGGTCTCCACATCCCGAAGCGGCGGTCTCCGATCAGGGCCAGGCCGGGATAGAGCTTCACCTTTGCCGCTGCGGGAGCTTCTCCTCGCTTCCAGACAAGCCCCAAGGGTCCCGCGAGCCAGAAATGAATATTGCCGAATATCCCTTCACCCCGTTCGAGGGGAGTGAGCCGATAGTAAAAAAGGGCAATACTGCCCGCACTTACGATCATTTTCGACGGCTGAGACTCCACGCGGCACTCCTCAGGGACATCGTCGCGTACGAGGATTGGGACCGGCCGGCCGGTGCCGTTCGAAGCTTCAATCGTGATCTCTTGCGTGCGGTCAACCGCGAGAGGATAGGGCAAGGGCCTTCGCAATTGCACTCTTGTGGGAGACGGCGCGACGAGAAAGTCGAGCACCGCGGCGAGCACGATAATGCCGTCCAGAGCCAACGGCAGAAGGATACCGGATGGATGGGCCAGATAGAGAGGAATCAGCAACGCGGACGCGGATCCGAATATCAGAAAGAACCGTGTAGAAAAGAAAAAAGGCAGACCGCGTATCACGTTGCGTGCTCTCTCTCACTGTGTGATGGGATGGAAAAGCGGTGCGACGAGTTCGATATCCGGCTCCTGACCCTCATTGGGACGCGGTCGGCTTTCCGCGAGGGACCGCTGACAGACCGCGCAGTCTTTGACACCGCACCTGAACCGGACGGGCCGACTTCGGCCGGTGTGAGAACTCTCTTCCCAGGGACCCGGGCCGCGCTCATCTCGGCACAGGTATCCGCTGCAACACCTGTCTCAAGAAGTGATCGGGCGTGAGCCCGTCGATCAGCGCCTCGGGCCGAAGAATGACCCGGTGACGAAGAACCGGCAGGCATACACGGCATGGAGGTCCTTCCGGAATCTCACCACATCGTTCTTCGTCACCACGGGACCCGGGATGACCGAGTCCAGATCCCGGAGGTCAATTCCCAGCGCGTAGCTCCGGATAACGGATCGCTCCGCTTCCTGGGAAGGGTAGTCTATGGTTATTTTCATCATGAACCTGTCGAGCTGAGTTTCGGGCAACGGATAGGTGCCTTCGTACTCGATTGGGTTCTGAGTTGCCATGACGAAAAAGAGCTCGGGAAGCGGATTCCGCACCCCGTCAATGGTGACCTGTTTTTCTTCCATTGCCTCGAGGACCGCGGCTTGCGTTTTGGGCGGGGTGCGGTTTATCTCGTCCGCCAGGACAATCTCGGAGAAAATCGGACCCTTGCGCAGTCGGAATTCGGTTGACTTCACATCCAAGATATTGGTGCCGACGATATCGCTGGGCAGGAGATCCGGAGTGAACTGAATGCGCCGATACCTCGCGTCCACGAGCCTGGCCAGGGTGCGGGACAGCAAGGTTTTACCGAGGCCGGGGACCCCTTCCACGAGCACATGCCCGTCTGCTAGAAAACAGGTGAGAAGCTGCTCCAACACGAGGTCCTGGCCGACAATCACCCGCTTCATCTCGTCGCGAACCATCTTCATCGCCTCATAACTACTTCCGAGACCGGTCATTCTCTTGCTCCCTCTCATCCTTCGATCGCCCGGCCCGGCATATTCTGCCGCAGTCCGGGGCCCAACCGCCCGAGCCGGGTTTGATCTATCGCGGCGCGCGCCTCGGCCAGGCGCCTGGCGAGACCGAGCGCCTTTTCAGGGTCATCAGGAGAACTGACGGCTCGACGGCATTCCGCGACCAGACCGGCAAGATCTTCGTGTCCGCCGACCCAGGTTCCGGGGGCATGGCGAACGGAATCAGAGGCCAGATCCTTCGGATCGAGGCCGGTTCGACGTGAAAGCTGCCCGATAGAGTGAGCAAGGATGGCCTCAAGCGCGACTGATGAAGCCTTGCTCGATTCAAAGATGTTGGCCATCGATTCAACATGTTCCATGGGGGACCTTCCTCTCGGAGCGCTCAATTGTTGGTACCTCCCGGAGAGCCGAGCCCTGCTCGAGTAGAAGAAGAGAACCATGCCCACCAGTGCTTGAAGCAGGATCCAAGAAAACACCGAAGACGCCACATAGCTCGAGAGACTCTCAGCATGTATATAGCCGTGGTGGTACTCGTCAAACAGGATCTGTGCGGGACGGCCTTTTCCCAGCAAGAGCGCGAGAACCAGCCTCAGGTTATGCGCTCGGGCCACATTTCCATTGGACGGGACCGTAGGGTCGCTGAGCGCGGCTACCGTTCCTTTGCCCAATTTCCTGACAAGAAGCACCGGGCCAAGCCTATCACCGGCAAGACTTGTCCACTCCTTTGGCGTTTTCTTCCATCTGGCCTTATTGGAGACACTGATCGGGCCAAGCCCTTCCACCCCGGGAATGGAGACCGTCAGGGCCCGCCGGGAATTGTCGGGAAATCTTTTCAGGGTCAATCCGAACGCTCGAGCCGGCGTGATATTCCGCGTGCGGCCGGATCCAGACCGTCGCGTATGGTCCCGGTCTTTCTGTCGATTCGCTTCGGGAATTTTCGGGCCCGGGCCTTCGAAGAGTACCAGGCGATTCCCTTTCCTGATCCACTCTTTGAGCTTCCTGATTTCGCGTGGACTGAAGGGCACCCGCCCCGGATCGATCATTACCAGAACCGCGTGCTCTGCATTCAAACGGTATAACGCTTTTTGCCATCGTTCCACCGGAAGGCCGAGCTCCTGCAATACAAGGTATAGCGCCTTGCTGCCGGAAGGATGAGCGGAATAGGTCGAGGGAATCGAGCTCTGGGGTCGCAACGCGCGGAGCGCCAGCGACAGTATGGCTGTCATGCATATCATGCCGAGAATCAGACCCCATACGACCTTGCGTCTGGAAGACATCGGCTCAGGTTCTTTCCGTAACTCGATGGCTCAGGGCTAGGAAGCGCTCGTAATCGTCCCGGCCGCAGGGAGCCTTGCCGTACCGGACCCGATTGAAAAGGGGAACCATCTCCGCAAGGCATTCACGACTCGGCTCACCGGTATCGAGACTTTCGAGGATTTCACGGTTGGTTTTTCCCGGATAAAGAGACAGTCTGCCCTGTTCAGCAAGCCAGGAGAGCGCGTAGTGAAAAAGAAACACGAGCGCGCTTCGATAATTCCCCGCCTCGGCCGCCTTGAGGGCGTGACTTCGGGCGTCGCCGCTTTTGGATACGCTCCTCATATCCGGACGAGCCCGGGGAGGATTGGAACTTCCTGCCCGCCCGCCGGCAAGAACGAACGAAAACAGACGAACGGCCATAAAGAGGAGAAAGATCGCCACCCCCGCGATGAACACACCTGCCAGGATCAGTGCAAGTGTGTCGCTGCCCCCTTCTACGGCCTCGAAGGGCTGCAATCGACCGAAGATCCAGGCCAGCGCTTTACTCACCACCTGCTTCAGCCACTTGATAATCGAATCGAACAGGGATTGACCGGGGGTCTCCTGAAATTCTCGTGCAGACAAGATCTTTTCAAGAAGCGCGTCAGGATCTTGCTGGAGATCGAATCGTTGCTGGAAACTGCTGTCGTGTGTCTGGGCCGGACCGGAGAGAGGAATGAGGAGCACTATCGAGACAATAACACATAAAGACAGGAGAGATCGCATAGGCATTCGTTCCTGATCCCGCACCATGCCGCGTCTATTCAGGGTCCGCCCCTGCCGACAACCTAGAAGCAAAACATCCCGCAAGTCAACAAGGTTGATTTGAGACGACTGAATGTGCGAACGCCTTTTCACCCGGCATGTCCGCGCCGCATTGAATGACCGGCCCGGCCTGCTCTCGCCTCAGGCGGGGACGAGGAGCATCCGGACTTCCGGAGATGGAGCAAGCTCTCCCTCACCAGGCTTTCCACTCTTGGCTTATGCGGTATGCGGGCACGATTGGACAACGTTTCTCGTGAAGCCGGGCGTTTGACGCCGGCATATGCGGTGGGGGCAGGACTGCCCCCCATCCCCCCTATCAGGAGGAGGTGAATACCGAACAGGAGTCCTCTCCCTCACACGTTTCGCATGACATGCACATGAGGCGGTCCAAGGATTTGCGATCGTAATTGAAGGCAGCACCGATTTCCTTGATGTTCCGATCTCCACACACGGGGCAGTCACGCGGCGCATCCTCAGGTTTGAAAAAAATCTTCGCAAATTCCTTTCCGCAATCGTCGCATTTGTATTTCAAGATGGGCATGGGTGCCTCCTAGTCTCCATTATCGGAATTTCCCCCGGGTTTTTCCGGATCCCGGGCCTGGAAGCCGTCTGGAGCGGAACCCCTCTCCTTCTTGAGAGCAGCCACTTCCAGTTCGTGGCGCGCGGTAATCTTCAGCCGCTTCATCCACTTGGGATCTTCATCAACAATCTCCAGCCCCGCTGCGAACTGCATGAGCGTATCGTGATCGGGCTTTCCCAGTTTCTCCCAGAGCGCCACGTTAATGAATTCCCACGTCTTCAGCCCTTGTTTTGCCGCTTCGTGCAGGGCGAGGGCGAAGAGATAGGGATTTGCAGTGAGTTTCACCGAAATGACGCCCTCGGGCCAATTCTGCGAGGCTTCCGACCGGTTGAGCGAGCATTGCGTCATGGTTACCTCCTGAAGCGCTCCGTCGTGGCGCTCAATCATTGCTGTAATAATAAGATGCGAATTTGCGGAAAAGGAATCAAGGGTAAATGAACCGCTGCGCGGCCGCGAAACCTGCTCTTCTGCCGTCAAGACCGGATGTCCGGCACGGGCTTCTCACGGCATGAGCCGCATGTTATGGTGTCTCGCGTCGTCATGTCCCCGATGCTGACGTGCTTTGATACGAGGATGTGGCGAACGAGGCACTGGCCGGCTCCTCAGGCGACGGCCCGGGTCATGGAACCCACGGTCTTCCCCGATCGCGCGGCCAGCGATGCACGGAATCATGCAGACACGCGCCCCGCAAATGACTCGCTCGCATCTGCGCTGTCGTTCCGAGCGCTGTCGCTCGCTTCAAGTCTCGGAAGGTGAGCCCTCAATTATGGGCCCTAGAATTCTTGATCGCTATGTATTCAGTGAGGTGGCGAAAGCCTTTCTCTTTTGCTTCGCCGTCTTTCTGGTGACCGGTCTGATCGCTGGATTCCTGCCGTTGCTCCAGAGAGGGATGGAAGCCGGTCTCCAATTGACATTGATCCTGTTTCAAATGCTCATCAACGCGTTGCCGAGCACGCTGGTGACCGTCTTGCCCCTGTCCATAACCATCGGGATACTCCTCGGACTCGGGCGCATGTCGGCAGACAACGAGATAGCAGCCGTCAAGTCCTCGGGAATCCCGGTGGTCCGGCTGCTTACGCCGGTGCTCGTTCTCGCTGCGATCGGCCTTTTTCTCAGCTTTGTCTGCACGTTGGTGCTCATTCCCAAAGGGATTTCCGAAGGGCGGAAGCTCATGCATGAGGCGCTTACCACGCGGGCCGATGCCGGCATAGAAGAACGGACCTTCTTTGACACGCTCAAGGGCCTCATCCTGTACGTTCAGAAGATCGACTCAGCCACGGGTGTCATGACCAATATCTTCATACGAGAATCTTCCAATCCTGATGAGGTCAAGACGATCATCGCCAAGAAGGGAAAGGTCGTGCCCGATCCCCGGGGCAAGGCCTTTATTCTCCTCCTGAGGGACGGAACAGCCACTACCGAGAATCGATACGGGGACCCAACCGGAACCCTGTCATTTCGGAGTCAGACCTTCCGCTATCCCATATCGAATGCGGATCTCGAAAGCTCGGCGGAAAGCCTCGAAGAAATGTCCATTCCCCATATCCTGGATCGAATTCGCAAAGCCGCATCAGAGGAGAAGAACAGTACCGGCGCGGCACGGGAGTTTCAACAGCGGGTTCAGCGGCTTGGCCGAATCATCCTTACCCAGCGATTCACCTATCCGCTTGCCTGTTTGGCCCTGGCACTTATCGCTTTCCCGCTGGGCGTGATAAATATGGGAAAGAGCCGGCTCAATAACGTTTCTGCAGGCCTCGTTGCCATCTTCATTTATTATGCCCTCTCTCTGGCCACCGAGCGGCTTGCCCGCTCCGGCCTGGCTCCACCTGAGATAGTTCTCCCCCTGCCGGCCCTGTTTTTCATTGCCGTCGCGGCGTACTTCATTCACTGCGTGCGCAAGGAGCGGATTCCAACTGCCATTCGCCTCATGCAGCAGGCTATCCATGCAGTCAGGCGGGATGCCCCATGACAATCGAATCGAGCTTTCCCGGCAACCCGCCCCTCCCGCAAGCATCTATGCTCTATTTAGGGATATTATATCAAGTGGTTATATCATTTAGTTAAATTATTACATTAAAAGTTATTGACAACCGTCCTGATCTGTGAAATAAGTCCCATCAAGAAAAAC
>JARRRG010000158.1:0-7839 GCA_037380965.1 Deltaproteobacteria bacterium | reverse complement strand
GTACGACCCCTCCGAAGCCTTTTTAAACGGGAAAGGCTCTCGCGCGTCCGTGCTTCGCGTATGTGGCGCCCGACTTCACGCGTGCCGTCGAATCCGGGTCGGTACGGTGCTGACCTGCTGTGGGAGCTGTCGTACGTAACCGTTCCTCGCGGGAAAAAGGTCCGGCCGGTTTTTGTTTCACGGGAGGACCGGTACCGCAGATCGTACCGGACTGTTCTACTTGCCCGTCTCCTGGGACCTCATTCCATCCCCCAAGAATCGATGTATGACCTTGAGGCGCCACATGCCGAGGCGTTCTTTCATTCCGATCTGGGTAAGCATGAGACCTCCCGCCTGCGGTATGAGCGTGTCGTAGCTGAGAGTGATTTTTTTCGCCAGGAAATCGGCCGGCGCGGGTATTGGCTTCAGCCCCTCGAGACGGAAAAGCAAGATGGATCGGGGCATGTGATATGCCGAGGTCACCAGGGCGAAGGGACTCCTGCCCACAATGCGAGCAACGAGTTTCGCCTGGTCCGCGGTTGTCCATGAAGCGCTTTCAAGTATCAGGGTGCTGCGGGGCACTCCCATCTCGACCGCGACCTTTGCCAGGGCTTGAGCTATGGGAATTTTGGGGCTCAGGCCCGGTATGACCCCACCGGTCAAGACGAGCTTGCAGCCCGGGACCCTGCGCCAGAGACGTATTCCTTCAACGAGCCTCAGCAGCGAGCAGCCCAACTGATCCGTCGGCAAAAGATCGCCCTCCCGAAAGTGCCCGGAAAGAACCACGATGAAGCGCACGCCCGCGGCCTTGAGTGATTGAGGATCAGCATAGGGCCCTGCCCTTGACTCGACCGATCGGACCAGCAACAAGCCCGTAACGGGAAAGGACATTGCGAACAGCCATATCATGCTCCCCAGGACGAGCGGAAACGCCAGACGCCGATGTCGCCACAAGAGAATCCCTGCTATGCCCGCGAGCAGGGTAAGAGATACCGGAAAGATGAGCCTCAGGATAATTTTCTGCGCCACGAAGAGAATCTGTTCCATGCGTCCTCCCTACCTGCCACGTATGTAGCTTGACTGATCATGTGACGCAACGGTAAACTCATAATAAAGTCATCTGGAGTAGTTGCTTGGTTTTCTTTCGCTTTTATTAGTTGACAATTGGCTTACTTGTGTGGGTAAGAACTTACGCCACGGATGGCCGGTCAGGGAGGTGCAAATCCGTGTGCGGGGGGAATCACGACCCCATAGTCATCGCAGCGAACCTCGTGGAGAAATACTGTTGAGTGGCAGGGAGGCTGAAACCATCCTCAGGCACCTGGGCGAGGCGCTCCGGGGGGGCGACCAAGAGTGTCGTTTGCTCGCCGACCTTTTGTCCGAGTCAATTTCCCTTCACCTGCCGCAAGGCGAGTTCATCTTTGCCAATCGGTCTGCAACCACGTTTTTTGGCGCGGTGGACGCGGAGGACCTCGTCGGCAAAGAGCTATTCGGTTTTGTTCATCCCGAAGACAGGAAGATTGTCCGGGAGCGGTTCACTCGAGCGCTCTCGGGGGAGATTGCCCAAACGCCTGTGCCCTTTCGGCTCGTAGCCGCGGGAAAGGAAGAGCAGGCTGAACTGGAGGCATTCCGGCTTCCGTATCAGGGCAAGGCCTCGGTGCTCGTGCTCACCCGCGGCAAAGATGCCCGGGAAGTCTCCATTGTGGGACAGAGACGGTTCGGGGAGCTTCTGAACGCTGTTTTGGACCAGGGGGAACAAGGGACCACCTTCGAGGTGAGCGGTGACGCCGGAAACGCAAAGGTGATTGAATTCACGAGCGAGCTCTTGCGGGAGGAGGGCCCTCGAATCGTCTGCTTGAGGGATGTCACAAGGTCGGTGGAAAGAGAAGAACGTCGCCGAAGAGGCGAACAACTGTCCGTTGCAGGAAAAATCGCCTCCCGGTTCAGCCACGAGATTCGGAACCCCCTGGCAAGCATCCTCGCCGGGCTTCAAGCACTCGAAAAGGAACCCGCCCTTTCAACGGAGAACAGCTTCCTGCTGGAGTTGGTGCTCGGCGAAGTCCGTTCCACAGAGCAACTGCTCAAACGATTGGTCGATTCCGCGAGAACTGATTTTTCGTCGCCTCGCAGGATCGTGTTGGGGCCTCTTCTCGAGAATGCCGTCGAATCGCTCCAGTCTGTTGCCGCCGCGCGAGATACCAGGCTCCAACTCATTGCCGGCCCCGCATCAGCGAGTGTGACCGCGGACGAAGATGCAATGGTCAGGGTGATCAGGAACCTTTTGGAGAATTTTCTCGAGGCATCTCGGAGCGGTGATGTCATTAGACTGGGGTGGCGGGATATCGGCGATTCAGAAAAAAAGGCTCGCCTGCCGGGCTACACCGGGAGCGTCCTGGGCATATTCGGGGAGGACAGCGGTCGCGGAATCCCGCACAATCTCTCCTTGTCGTCCATCTTCAGGCCCTTCGTGACGACGAAGGAGTCGATAACCGGACTCGGGCTTGCCCTTGCCCAGGAGATTATAGAAGCTCACGGAGGCATATTTTGCGTCGGTGAGGTGCCGACTGGAGGAATGAACTTCGAGATTCTCTTGCCCGTCGAAGACCAAGTCCCGTGCTGGGAGTCGAGAGGCGCGGGGATCTGCGCGGTTAATCATTGCGTGGAGCCGTGCCACGAATGCGAGATAAGGCAGGCCGGTCACGGACTCTTCTGCTGGGAGCTGATGGGACGCTCGCACAGAATGGCAAAGGGCGCGTGGCCGGACGCGTGTATCAACTGCTCGATATTCGCCACATGCAATCTCTTTTCCTATTATCACCACCCCCATCAGCGAGGAAAGGAAGGGTAGATGGCAGGGACCGTACTGATTATCGATGATGTAGTGCAGCACGTCCGCCATCTGGAACACCTCTTGAGAAACGAGGGCTATGAGGTCTCCGGCTTCCACGACGCGGAGGCAGCTCGCCGAGCGGTGGCCACGCTGTATCCGGACGTAGTGCTCGTGGATCTCAAACTTCCCGACGCGGACGGCACTACGCTCATGACCGAGCTGATCGAGGTTCATCCTACGGCCGGCTACATCATTATCACCGCGCACGGCTCAATTCGCTCGGCAGTGGAGGCAACACGTCGGGGAGCCCGCAACTATTTGACCAAGCCGTTTGAACCCGACGAGCTGCTGCTGGCGGTGAGAAACGTCATGCGGGACCAGATGAAGGATGAGGAGATCAGTGTGTTGCGCAGGACCGCGCGGGCCAAGTACAAACGGCGCGATAAGGATCTCCCGGAGAGGGATGACGTCCCGCCGTACGCTTCGGACGCGATGCGCTCCACCCTGACCCAGGCGTTACAAGCTTCGTCCACCGGCAGCATCGTACTCCTTCTCGGGGAAAGCGGCAGCGGAAAAGACTATCTCGCTCGATTCATTCATGATCATTCGAGAATTGCCAGCGGACCCTTCTTCACCATCAATTGCGCCGCGGTTTCCCCGGAGCTGGCTGAGTCAGAGCTGTTCGGCCATGAGCCCGGTGCATTCACCGGAGCTCGAGGTCGTAAGCGCGGGCTTCTGGAGCTGGCCGAGGGCGGCACGCTTCTGTTGAACGAGATCGGTGAGCTCTCAATGCCCATGCAGGCAAAGCTCCTGACCTTCCTTGACACCCGTTCATTCAACCGGGTGGGGGGCGAGACGCAGATCAAAGTGAATGCGAGACTGATAGCGGCCAGCAACAGAGAGCTCGAAAAAGAGGTCGCGGAAAAACGATTTCGAAGCGATCTGTTCTATCGTCTCAACGTGTTCTCCATCCGCATGCCTCCTCTGCGCAAACGAATTGACGATCTCCCCATTCTCGTCAAAGAGATAATGGAAGAACTTGCCGAAGAAATGGCTCTCACCGATGTCCCCACGGTCGATCCTCAGGCTCTCAAAGCGCTCTCGAGTTACCACTGGCCCGGAAATGTCAGAGAATTGAGAAATGTCCTGGAACGGTCTCTCATGCTCTCCAACGCCGGACGCATCGACATCGGTTCGATTGGGCTTGAAGGGAATCAGCAAGAGAGCTGGTCGTTCACGGTGAGCTTCCCGAGGGAGAAATCGATCCATGACGTGGCACGGGACATGAAACGGGCTCTCGTGACGGAGGCGCTTCGCAGGGCGGACGGAAGCAGGCAAGTGGCGGCAAGTCTCCTTGGCATTTCCCGACATGCGCTCGCATACCAGATGAAATCGATCGGGATGGATGAGGGAATTTGACGCAACAGCCTTCGCCTTTCGAGTGAAAATGGCGCACAAACACGATCATAATTCCCTTTTTCCCCGGCAGGTTGAGAAAGAGCGCATCTTTTTCACTCATCTTCCCGATCTGGAGTCTTCAACCGCGCGGAGGGTGCTTCCGAGTAGTTCCTCTATACCCGGCGGCGCTTCCAGGCATGAAACACCAATCGGCCGACGCGCTCGACCCGGAGTCAGGGAAGTGGCGGCTCAGGATTTCGAAACCCCTTTTCATCGCGGTTCGAGGGGAAACAAGTGAGAAAAACAGTTCTGATTGTGGATGACAACGATACGCTGGCTTTTTTTACCGCGCGAAACCTTCAAAGGGACATCGAGGGGCTCGAGGTCTTCACCGCGAAATCGTGCGCGGAGGCTCGGGCAGAGGCCGCCAAACACAATCCTTCGGTAGTGATTGCGGATCTCAAGCTGATGGACGGAAACGGCCTGGATCTCGTCCGAGAGCTGGGTGAACGCTTTCCTCACCTGGAAACCATCCTCATCAGCGGTGAAGAGCCTCCCCCCTTGGGCCGGGGTGATCTCTTCGCCTTCCTTGCCAAGCCCTATGAGGCGGACACTCTCGTACAAATGGTCAGGCAGGCCCTGGCCGGGGAAGCGCCTCAGCCGCCGAGTGAGGCCCAGATCGAAACGGAAGACTGCGTTGGATACGATCGTCACCTGGTGAAGAACCGCCTCGCCGGCCTTCTCGCTGGACTCAGAGCTTTCGGAGCTGACTTACGCGCGGAGATCGATAATCCCGAAGCGATCAAAGCCACCGTGGATGAGTACGTGGATCGGCTCTGCGCTTCGGTGACGGAAGTCTCAAACATGTTGCCCAAGTGCCCTGCCGGAAGGCCGAACCGGCATGGTGTCAACCACAAAGCGAGGCTCGAGTCGCACAATGACGGCCTCTCGTAATTATCCCCGCCCGTGCTTGCCATCCCGATGGTAGTTCCGGGAGCTCTTACCGAGATCAAATGACAGGGGAGATCGCGGGGGCAGGCTCTGGACGGAACCTACCGTCTATGCTCACACAAAGTCCGGGTTATCCGTGCAACCGAGTGGTGGTACGAGGCTCCTCGCTAGCCGTTTGTCAGCATTAGGACCAGTTGCTCGCGATGGAAAACCGGATCGCCCAATGCCACTTCATTGGCCTTGGCCCGTTTGAGGTACAGATGGATGTCGTGTTCCCATGAGAAACCGGTCCCGCCCAGCACCTGGATCGCGCTGGTCGCAACGTTTCTGTTCACCTCCGAACAGTAGGCCTTGGCAGCGGAGACCGCGAGCGCGGCCTCCCCGGGGTCGGCCTGGTCCTGGGCCCACGCGGCCCAGTAGAGGAGTGATCGGGAGCTCTCCACCTCCTCGAACATTCGAGCACAGCGATGTTTGACCGCCTGGTAAGCTCCTATGGGCTGATCGAACTGGACGCGGATCTTGGCATATTCGACCGCGATCTCCATTGCCCGCTGAGCGCCGCCGACATTTTCAGCGCAAAGACCGATCTGTGCACGTTGCAGGACGCGGTGGAGCGCGGCCCATCCTTGATGCGGTTTCCCGAGAATCCCTTGGGGATCGACCTGCACATCCTTGAAATCCACCGCGCACAGCTTTCTTGTCGCGTCCATGGTGGGCAGGAGTGACACGGACATCCCCGCCGTGCCGGTGTCAACCACAAATAGTGAGATCCCGTCGGATGGGTCCTGACCTTCCCGGGTGCGGGCCGCGACAACGAGAAAATCAGCCACCTGGGCATCGGGCACAAAGAGTTTTGTGCCGGAGAGAGAGAACCCGTCTCCCGCGGGGTTCGCCTTCATCTGAATATAACCGGGGTCAGCGCCTGCGTCCGGCTCCTGGAGCGCAAGCGCGCCACGGGTTTCACCTTGAGCTATTCCGGGCAGATAGCGCTCCTTCTGTGAATCGTTTCCGGCCTCGAGGAGAGCTTCGGCAGCCATGAGGACCGTGGAGAAATAGGGGCCGGGAAGCAGGGCTCGACCCATCTCTTCGAGGACCACAGCAAGGTCGGTCATTCCCATTGCCAGGCCGCCATAGGCTTCGGGCATGCGCATGGCCATCCAGCCCATTTCCGCCATTCCGCGCCAGATTTGATCGGTGAACCCGCGCTCATCCTCCAGCATGGTCCGGACGTACTCGATTGGGCACTCATTCTCGAGGAACCGTCGGGCTTGCCGTGCAATTTCCACTTGCTCTTCGCTGAATCTGACGTCCATCGGTTCACCTCCCATCCTGGCGCGAGGCGCGGCTCATATCCTTTGGCAGGTTCAGAACCCGCTCTCCTATGATGTTCCGCTGGATCTCGGAGGTTCCGGCCTCGATGGTGTTGCCCTTGGATCGCAGAAACAGATACTGCCATGTCCCACCCTGAACAGCCCAGGGAGACCCGTGCATGATCTGGCTGTACGGGCCGAGCATCTCCATGGCAAACTCACAGATCTTCTGGTTCGTCTCGCTCCAGAGGAGTTTCCCGATTGATCCTTCGGGGCCCGGCACACCGCCTTTCAGCAACTGACTCAGGCTCCGGTACCCATGGTGCTTCAGTACCATGACTTCAATGAACGCCTGGGCCAACTGCTGCCGGAAGATAGGATCCTGAATGACGGGTTTTCCGGACCGTTTGATATTCCCGGCCATCTCTCTCATGTTGTGCACGTTTCTGAGGAATGCGCTTGCCATTACCGCGTCACCCACCGCCCGCTCGAACATGAGGGTGGTGATGGCAATTTTCCATCCCTGCCCTTCCATCCCGACCAGCATCTCCGCGGGCACCCGCACATCTTCGAGAAACACCTCATTGAAGTCGGCTTCTCCCGTAATTTGCCTGATCGGTCGAACTTCGACGCCCGGCAACTTCATGTCCATGAGCAGGTAGCTCAGTCCTTTATGCTTGGGAGAATCGGTATCGGTTCGGACCAGCAATATGCAGTAGTCCGCTATGTTGGCAAAACTCGTCCAGATCTTCTGGCCGTTAACCACATAGTGGCCGTTCTCTTTCACCGCTCGGGTCGAAACGTTGACCACATCGGAACCCGCGTTGGGCTCACTGAATCCCTGGCACCAGATATGGGTTCCGTTCAGGCATTTGGGCAGGAACTCACGTTTCTGCTCTTCGTTCCCCCAGATGAGGATGGTCGGAGCTGCCATACCGTGCGTGATAATGCCGGTAAGCCACAATTCAATGCACGTGGACGCGATGGTCTCCAGGACCAGAACTTCCTCCATCAGCGTTTTGCCCTGCCCGCCGTACGCCGTCGGGTAGTTCATGCCGGCATATCCCGCCTGAAAGAGCAACTTCTGGAACTCGCGATGCATTCGAGCTTTCTCTTCCCACGAACTCTCGAGTCGGTATCGCGAGGGATCCCATTCGTCGGGCAGATTCCGTTCCAACCATGCGGCAAATTCCTTTTGGAATGCCTCTTCTTCCGGCGTAAGGCGAAAGTCCATAAACTCCTCCTTCATCCATGCACGGTAACGCGCCCGATCTCTCTCGATGAGTTGGCGCACCAAGAGCATAGCCCGGTCCACGGTGATCGTCTCCCCTCTCGTCTCCTGAGACGGTTCACCGCGCCGACGGGAGCTGC
>JARRRG010000157.1:0-9437 GCA_037380965.1 Deltaproteobacteria bacterium | reverse complement strand
GCTCGGCCGTACTCGCGCTCCCGGCTCAGCTCCACCTTCCCCCCGAGGACATGCGCGATAGCCTGAAGCCCGTAGCAAATCCCTAAGACCGGCACGCCGAGTTCGAGAATATTCGGGTCAAGCTGGGGTGAAGCGCCGTCGTATATACTTGCCGGCCCACCTGAGAGCACGACCGCGGCGGGCATGTTTCTTCGAGCCACCTGGAGGCCCCGGTCATAGGGGTGGATCTCACAGTAGACCTTGGCCTCCCGGATCCGGCGCGCAATAAGCTGGGTATACTGAGATCCGAAGTCCAGAATCAACACATAGGACGGAGCTTTCACTAACACCCTCCCACAAGTCCGAGCCGCCGGCTCCCCGCGGCAGAGTTGCTCACCAATCTTGTAGCGCGCTCAGTGAGAGCTTGGCCAGAGAGACCGGTGCCCTTTTGGACAAAAAAAGGCCGGGTCGATACCCCGACCTTTTTGGGCATATTAAAGAATCTTGCGGAAGATTGGTCCTATTTCACCACCTGCTTCTTGATCATCTGATAGGTGATGGGGCCATCTACGCAGGGGTTGCATCCAGGAGACTTGAGGCCGAATTTCTCAACGCTCTTGACCAGCTTGCAACCGGGAGCAGCAGGTGTGGGGGCGCCCCAGGCCACAGGACCCAAGCAAGCGGGCGCTACGCACTTCGGCGGAATAATCTGGACCTTCATGCTGCACTTGGTGGCTTTCCACTGACCCCAGGGCCGAAAGCCGGCAGTGTACTGCTGGCAGCCGTCCATGAACAGCGCGCTCCAGGCACCACGGCCTGTCGTCTTCTTAAAGGTGGTCTTTACTTTCATGGGGATCTGAATCATATCCCCCTGCATTGCCACCCCTGTCGGCCATGATCAGAGCCAGAGCGCTGAACACAACGATCATCTTTTTAACCATACCCACTCCTCCTTTTAGTCGGCCCCCCCGGATAGCAGCCGGGGAACCACATTTGGAACTATAGACAAATATCGCTTATTTGACATCTTGATTATCAGAACCACTCCGGGAAGTCAAGACATTTTTTCCCCGGAACGCCTGATCGCGAACCCTCACCAGGGGACAGTTTACCAGAAAAAAACCCTCTCTCAAACATTTTTTTGAAAAACATCATCTTCCTTCCCGTGCAAGGAGTGGTTTCCATCCGGGCAAGCATGGACGCTCTCTTCACTGCCAGGACCCCCCGAGAGCCCGCCACGGGCCTGATAACGCGCACCGTGAAATCGGGAACACAAGTACCTGCCGAGCCGCGTCTCTCGGTTTCCAATGATTCGGAATGCCGAGGCGGGCTGAGCCGATCAACCCCTCTCATCTCTTTAAGCACCTCCTTGCTGTGAGTGGGCGCCCCAGCCGGAGGCTCAGGGAGCTTGCTTTGACTTCGGCCGGGGAGATGGCTTGAGACGGGGTCGCCGCGCGAAATATTCTTTGAGCGCATCATCCCACAACCGGAGCGGGGAACCCACAAGCTCGACGAATCGGGAATTATCGAGGACCGCATAGAGCGGGCGAGGGCTCGCCCTGCCCAGCTCCTCGGTAGTCATCGCGTCGATCCGCACACCGGAAATACCTGCCAACGCGATGATTCGGCGAGCAAACGCGTGCCACGTGGTCACTCCCGTGTTGGTAACATGAATCGTGCCTTGTGCCCCGATCTCGCAGAGATCGATCATGGCATGCGAGAGATCCACCGTACTGGTCGGACACCCATACTGGTCGTCGACAACGGTGAGCGTATCGGTCACGCTCGCGCGCTCAAGGATAGCTTCAACAAAGTTTCTTCCGTGCAGCCCGAAAAGCCACTGGGTTCGCATAATGCAATGGTCGTCGGGAAGGATTTCCCTGACGAGCCGCTCACCTTCGGCCTTGGACTTCCCGTAGATCCCAAGGGGATTCACCGGATCGCTCTCCGTGTAGGGCGCGCCCTTACGGCCATCAAAGACGTAGTCAGTGCTCATGTGGATGAGGAACGCGCCGACCGCGCGGCAGGCCGCGGCCACGTTCGCAGGTCCGTGAGCGTTTACGTCAAAAGCATCGTCGACACTCGATTCGCAGCCGTCGACATCGGTAATGCCGGCTGTGTTGAACACGATCCCGGGCTTGAAGCGCTGCATGACTTCCATGACGGAATCGCGACTGCGTATGTCTAATCGACTCGAATCCAGTCCAACAATCTCGGGTCCGAGTTGTTCGATGCTGTTGACGAGGTCGGTTCCCAACATGCCGGTGGCGCCAATTATCAGCCAGGGCTCACGGAATCGAAGCACTGGTTCCTCCGAAGAAATCTTAACGGTTGAACTCGGGAACGTTTTTCACTATCATGACCGCAGACGCGCTCTATTAAATCTGATTGATATCAAGGCGTTGGTCCAGGGGCAGTTCAGCACGCCGCGCCGTGCATTCGACGCTTCAGCGCACGGATTTCATCCCGTGAGGCAACTGCCGGGGCCCACGTCAGGGAACCAGAGAGCATCATCGGACACGCGAACGCGTGTGTGGGCAACAGGTGCCTCATCACGCCTTTGAGAGCGGCATCGTACGGCGATCGTGTCGTCACGTCAACGCGTGCATGGCTTTTTTTGTCGGGTCACATCATCACGGCTGTCTCGTGGCGGATCCCCGCAGACGGTACTCTTTGTATCACATTCATTTTGGTGGCGCACAAGTCTCATGACGGAAACAATTCTGCGACAAGCGCGGAGGAAAGACATTCCGACGGTCAAGAGGATTCTCGGGCCCTGGCTGGAAGAAGATGCTTACCTCCATGAGAACCTGGAGAGCTTGATTGGAAAGCTCACGCCCGACAGGCTTCACTGCACGGTCCTTGAGGTAGATGACGTCATCTGTGCGGTCACCCTCTGGATCGTCGAGGAACCGAATGTGGTGCGCGTGCTTGCCTTCCAGGAGGGGCGAGAAAACTGTGCCGAGGGAGCGGGCATACGACTCCTCCACGAAGAGATCATCGAATGGGCTCAGATGGGGATCTCGAGGGTTACCATCGAGGTGCCGGAGGCCCTTGGACCGCGTGTCATCGGGCCCCTGCAAAAATGGGGCTTCCTTGTGGAAGGGCTTTCCCGGGGTTTCGGGGTCGACTGCAAACCGCGTGTCCGAATGTCCAAGCATTTCCTCTACCGGACTATACGTCAGAAGGAAGTCATAAATTTCATTCATGAAGTCCTCGTCTCGCTCGGATACGAGGTGCGGCGGGACGCGGACGGCCTGGTGTACCGGGTCAGAGATGAATTCCGATTCCCTTTCATTTTCAGCCAGTGGCACCGCATCACGACCAGCGGGCCTGACATCATCGTCCACCCTCCCGCCAGTAACGTCGCGTACAGCTATTCTGCAGGGAAAAAGGAGGTTCGCAAGGGTCTTCCTCTCCTCTTCTACATTAACCGGGTAGGCGCGGTGGGAACTGCCAGGGTCGAGAGCTCACACCTCGAGGACCCCGAATACGCGGCCAGCCGGCTCGAGGAGATGGACTTCCTCGATACGGAAGTAGGGACAGGCGAGAACTCTAACAAGGCACCGAAAATCGGCAAGGTCCTGGTGGTTCACTTTCAATGGTACCGCCCCCTTATCAGGCCGGTGACCCTGGAAGAGATCCGGGGCATGGATGCGAAGTTCAATCCCCAGCGGTCCCGCTCCATATCCTGCTCGCTTTTCGAGTCAATTATTGCCGCAGGCGATCGTCTGGAATGATAACGGAGCCGCGTTGAATGCTACGAGTCGGTGTGGTATTGGTGCATAGGCGTGGCCGGAGCCGGCCCGGCCGACGATACCGTGCGCAGCAAAGGATGCGGGGCGGTCGCTGTCCGGATGCCCGGTGGCTGCACTATGATGGTCCGGACAAGCGCGCCTGAAGAGACACGCGTAATGAAAAAGGGCAAAAAAGAGGTCTATGCCTTTGGAAAGATAAGAGATACGGTCAAGTATCGCCTCAAGTTCGCCCACTTCCCCTACCTCGAGGAGGTTCTCACCAGGGAGACTCCGCCCCTGTCCGAAGATCTTGTCATCCTGGATGTGGGCTGCGGTCCCGGGAACATTCCGGCCTTTTGCGGCGCGGGACCCGGAAGAAAGTGGTACGGTCTCGATCTCTGGGAACATCAACTGCGCCAGGCCGCGGAAAAGAGCGTCTATGAAAACCTCTTTCAGGTAAATCTCCTTGACGGGCTTCCATTCCGGGATGAGTCTTTCGACATCGTGATATGCAGCGAAGTGCTGATGTATCTCCCCAACGCCAACGCCGTTCTTGCCGAATTTCATCGGGCACTGCGCCCGGGCGGGAAAATTTTTCTCTACAATCCTGTCTCTCTCCTCCCGAAAACATTCGCCTCGGCGAGAAGGTGGTTCAGGAGAATCCATCAGGAAAAAGACTCGGTAGCGCTTGACACGCAGAGAGAATGGAAGAATGCCCGGAGACCCTGCCGCATCAACTACTATTCGTTGCGTTCCCTCATTGAAGATGTGGGGTCCGCAGACTTCATGATTACCGAGGTGACCGCGTTCCGTCTTTTCAGAAACAGAATTCGCTTCTTGACCCGTCTGGAAAACTACCGGTGGTATTACCGCCTGACACGATTCTTCGCCACTCGATATCCCCACCTCGCGTCAGACGTCATGGTGGTGGGACGCAAGAAGGAAAAGGAACCGCCGGATACCTCTTCAATGAACAACCCTGCCGCAGCGTAAGCCCTCACCTGTCCGGGAGCGCTCACACATCCCGTGAGGTCCTGGGCCGCGCAAATAAACAACACCTCAGCCCCCCTTGGACGCGCTACGCGTGAGAGAAGCGTCTTGCCCGCCAATGATGGCGCGTTCAGCCCCCCTTCTCGAGGGACTTTTCATCCTCATCCACCCCGCAGACGATCGCCGCGCCGAAGTCATGACATGACTTCCCCTTACCGGCCTTGTCAGCACGATCGCCACGTTGCAGCGCGCAGGGACTGATGGGTAACCAATGAATTTCACAGCATAAGCTCATTCCGATGGAGAGCATGCACCCGCGCGCCGGCCAGCGAAAGGAATTCCTGCGTGCAGCCGCGCTCCCCAGTTTGCAGAACGGCGATCAATTCCCTGGAATAATAAGTAAAACCAATTTTGGCATACATCACCGGCCGAGATTTTGACCCCGGGATAATCTAAAGTTTTACTTTAAGGATTGACAATAGCAATGCGGTATGTTTTAGTAATTCCAGTTGCAATGCAACGCCAGTCCCAATAACTGGAGGAGTTAGCATGCCTCATCCACACAATATTGATTATTACATCGGGCACATGGAGGAGGAATCCCTCGCGGACGCCCTGGCGGATTTTGAGGATCCGCTTGAGGGTAGGTCAATCGATTTACTCGCACCGGACGGGATGGAGGACGAGTTCTCCGAGGACGAGCTCAGGTCTGATTTTGACGATTACTAATCATACAAACAAGAACACCGGAATTGGGGCCGGATGGGGCTTGACCTTTTCCGGCCCTTTCGGTTCTCGTGGGTACTTGAAGAGCGTGTGAGACCTGAATCACATCCCGGACCGCCTTGACGAACCCTGCCTCACCTTTCCCGCGGAACATTGGACCACATGGCGTACGAATACCCCCAACCTCGGCTTGCCGCCGATAAATGCGAGCAGGCAGGAAGTGCGATGGGGTCTGAGAGAATTGGGCCTTACGCCCGGCCGCGATCAGATGGAGAGAGCGGACTTTCAGGAGCGACGGAGCCACCGGTTGATGAACGACCTGAGCTGATCCATTTTTTCTGCCGGGAAATCATCTATCATTTGTTTGATTTCAGCATACCTAGGGTCCTCGCGAAGACTCCGATATGGCCGCTGGGCCCGAGGTTTGGCGTCGGACGAGTCGAGGCTTCCCATTCCAAATACTCCTCATGAATAATTTCGATGCGTTTCTGAATCAATGCCACCGCTCATAGTCCACTTCCACTCGATTGTCAATGGGAAAAGGCGATCACCGAACCCGTCACGAGCATAGAAGGAAAGGTGCGGACAATCACCCTTCGATCGCACTGACGGAGGACGATCGGCGGTGACAGGCAGGCTCGCCTTGACTCTTCCATAGGAGTCGTATTCGTTGCAGGATCGTGCGTCCCCGACGGATTGCCCGCGCCTGTGCGAGAGGTCCGCGGATGTGCGCCGGAGGTGAGGAGAGGCCGAGAGTCGGCCTCGTGACTCATCCACTGCCTGAATGGCCTCTGGTCCCTACTCGACGGTTTCATCGATGCTTGCGTGCGGGCGTTGCAGGGGTGTTTCACAACCATCGAGACCGCCTGAGGATCGGCTGCTTCATGGGGCTCGGCATCTCAACGAGCGGCTGATTTAACCCACAGCATCACCAAAATGGCATAACATTTTTGTTTGACACAGGAAATCATATTTGTTAAGGCAGAGCGAAGATCGTGAGTTGGGGTTATGCATGTTTTCATTTAGGTCCAGACGCTCAAAAGAAGCGGTGAAATTGCCCAATCACGCGCTTATCTATGGGCTTGTCTTGGCGACGCTCGGGACGCTCGTAATTCTGGGCTCGCTGACCCGCATCTACGAGCTGAGGGAATTTTTTCCCCTGCGAATCCCTCAGCAAGTAAACGAATACATTCTCGATTACATACCCTTCATCCTGGGCACATTCATTACCACCGTCGCCGCGCTGGCCGGCCTGATAGTGGGGGTGAGTTGGGCGCTGGGGGGACTGCGCGAGATCACTCGACTCAGAGTTCCCCTTCGTCGCGCGGGCGATTACTATCGCCCGGAAGGAGTTTCTCTGGGACTGAAGGAAGGTACGATCAAGGCCTATGAGAGTCCACCGTCGGTGCTCTTTTCGATTCTGGGGAAATTCTGGTCCAACGCGAGGTTCATTTCGGATATTCCCGGGGAGATCGCGCGGCAGAACGTGCGCTTCATACTGACCGCGCTCTTCATCGGTTTTGCGGTTCACTTCATCTTCAGGTTTCTGGCGTTGCTGCCCCCCTATCTCGAAGAGTGGGGATTGGGAGCGGGGTATGTTCTTCCCTCTCCAGGCCCCTTTTACAATCTTTTGTTCGTGGTGTGTCTGTTCAAGCTGGTCATCGCGTTGAGCCTTATCCCCCTGAAAAAGCCGGGAGCAGGGAGAGAAATGGACTCGATGATCGCCGAAGGCAAAGGTCATCCGTCCATATTCTTCGCCATCCTCGAGGAGGGTTCCAAGATTTTCGCCCAAAAGGGCTTTCCGAACAGGATTTCCCGGTCCAGGCCGGTTGTCTGCGAAGACGGAGAGACGCTTATTGGGACGCTCATTGAGAGTTTTCCTGAGTATGTGAGGACGTCAGCGCGTGTGGCCGCGCTGCTCAGTTTGCTCATTGGGTCGGTGATGGTGCTTGTAGGATTTCTCCAGATAATCCTCACGCAGTATCCCACCTTTTCGGTAGGTTATGCCGACTTCTTCAGGTTATATCTGTTAAGCTTGATCATGGATATCATCCTCAACGTGTTCATCATTCTCCTGGGAAAAGGTTTTCTCGAGCAGGCCCGCTCCCTCACCTCCATCTACCGGTTCCGATCGAGTCTCGTATACGTGGAAGCCAAGGGTGACTTTGAAAGGAAAGTGCTCCCTGACCTCGGCGGTATCATATCGCCCGAGCGGCTGTTCAATCCTTTGAGCACGTCCGCATTCAATGTCCGGTACTTTTCCGCGGAGGCCATTTCGGAAGCCGTAACTCCGGAAGGAGTCCGGGAACTGGCCGGGCTCGAGACTTCCGGCAGATTAGCCAAAGACGTGGCGAGGCTCAAATATTTGCCTTTTCAGGTGAATTTCCAGGAACGGTACCCATCATCCTGGACGCGGAGGATCGTGGATCCGACGGAGGAGGCGGATGAGGATGAGTCGGGCCAATCCGATGAGGATAATTCGGAGGTCGAAAAGAAAGCTCCGCCTAACGTTGCTTTTGTGTTAGGTAAGTAGTGAACATGTTCGCGGCTTCGGGAGAATTTCGCGGCGGAGGATCTTCCGAGATGCCGCCGATCGCTTCGGAATGCCTGGAGAGTTCCTGGGCCGATGCTTTGCGACATGGCATGCACAGAGGCGAATGTTGCCGTTGATCAGGGTTTTTTGGTCAATGATCCCTGACAGCCTCCGCATCCGCCGGAACAATCTCCTCCGATCCATGTCATCATCAATAGGTTCCTGCTGATGAACCGCTCTTCGTTACTACTTGAGCCGATACCGAAGATCGAGAGAGTTATGAGGAGTTCTGTGACGAAAAGGGGTGGGGTGCAGAAGTGCCTGACAGGAGCAACTTCTGAATTGCCTCTTCGTCTTGCACTGGCAGAGGTACTGACAGCCGCTCCCGTTCGGCCGGGGGATGAGGTGAGAAGATGAGACCTTCGTATCTGGGTATTGTGGTGGCCGCGCTTGGCATCCTGGCATTGCTGACCGTCGTTCCATCATTTGGTGAAGATTATCTCGTAATCAAGAATCGCGAGGCAGAGCCTCGAGGAGAGATTCCGGGGGGTAAGGCCGAGCCAAAACCGCTCCAGATAGCTCCTGGTGCTCCCTCCTCCGGTCCCATGATTCAGGAGAAAGGGCCGGGCGTCACTGCACCTCCCAGAGAAGGCCCGGGCCCGGTGATGAAAAAGGAAGCGCCCGCAGAGCGAGGGGAACCGTTGCCTGGAGAGCCCGCTGCCCGGGAGAAGGCTCCTGCCCTCGAGAAGGCCCCACCCATCACCAGGAAACCGGTAGGAGGGCCTGCGGGGGGCCCTGCTGCGGAGCGTGACACAGGGACCTTCACCGTAAATGTGTACAAGCTGCCCGATAACATAAAAGAGTTGCCCGACTACAGCGCGCTGCGGCCGGAAAAAGTGTTGACCGCGGAGAAGATCAACATGTTGCCCGCAAAGGGTGAGATGCAGCCCGCGGGCATCCCGCAGGACACCAACGGCATGGGGCTCAGATTCATGGGCATGTTCGTCGTATCGGGCGAGGGCATCTTCCGCTGGAGAGTTTTCGCCAAGGACGGGGTCAGGATGCACGTGGACGACAAGACCTTAATCGAAAACGACGGAATCCACGAAGCTGACTCAAAGACCGGATACATCCACCTCGCTCAAGGAGTCCATTCGATCATTGTTGACAGCTTCAACGCGTCCGGACAGCCGACGCTCCAACTGTTTGTGGAACCACCGCTGGGCCAGGAACAGATATTCTCGATAGCCCAAGGATTGCAGGGATGGCGTGAGCCCAAGAAACCTTACGATGTGCTCTGGGGCCAGGTATATTTTGTCCCCCAGGGAAAGTATCCCAAGGGGCCGGACTTCAATAGAATCAGTCCGATTGGAAGAGTTATCGCCCCTGACCTGAGTATCTCCGGAGGCGAGGGGTTCCCCGGTCTTCCGGGGAGAAAGGACATGGTAGGCCTGCGGTACGAGGGTTTCTTC
>JARRRG010000156.1:0-7639 GCA_037380965.1 Deltaproteobacteria bacterium | reverse complement strand
GCGCATTTCCTCCACGACCATGTGGTCTCTCGAATTCTCGACGTCCAAGGTCTCACTGAAGATCATGCCTTATTCGACAGGCTCCGGGACCTGTTGGAAAAGATCCTTGAGGCTTCGGGCGAGTTCAAGAGGGAACCGGGATTCTCCAAAATATACGGTGAGCTCCTCTCGGTGTACATCCTGGTTCTGTACCGCTGCGGCGCCGCGGGAAGGGAGAGTCCGCTCATCAGGATGATCCTGACAAACATCGCGCGTCGCAAGGCCGTCGAGTGCAACCAGGCGCAGCTTGACAAGCTGGTCGAGAAACTGGATCGGACGATCACCGTCGCGATCATTGCCAAGCGGTACGCGGTGTACGTTCTCGTCACCCGCGGTTTGAAGGTGTTGCTGCGCAGCGAGATCGATTTCCTTACCTTCGGAAAGGCCCCGGAAAGCCTGGCCTTACAGATTGCCAATCTCCTTATGAAGAACGGCGTACGGCTCTCCGAGGTGTCTGACATCGTCTGCGGTGGGGGAGACCTGGGAACGCTGCCCGACGGCATTTACGTCCTCAACACCAAGGTGAGAGACGAATCGTGGAAAAGGCTCCGCAACAGCTCGCTCAATCGCGGGGCGCTCATAGCGTACGAGCTGAAGGAGATCCTCAGGAATCAAGGAGAGCCCGAGAAGATTCACCTCTCCCTTGTCAGCCCGCTCTCCTTTACCACCATCGGCGCGTACGAGATGAGCTCCTTTCTGAAGGCCGAGTCCCAGGAATTGAGCCACAGCCTGCGGGGCCATGTGAAGGTCACGCCTCTCAAGTCGATTGCCGCGCTCATCTCGGAAATCCAGACCATCAGCCCCGACGACCTCAACCTCCTGGTGATGACCCTTGACGAGCTCTTCGCATCGGTCGTGCGGAAGACCGGTCCGCACGTCGTCCGAGAACTGGCCGCCCAGGACGCGAACACTACGCTGAGCCGCTTTGATTTCGACAAAATCGTAAAGGCCCTCGAGCATGAAGGGTTCCTGATCCCTCCCCATTTTGGTCTCGCATCCCAGGAGGTGGGGACGGGCGTCAAGGAAATATGCGAGCTTCTGATGATCATCAACTCCGGGAGGATATCTCAGGCTCTCGCTCAAAGCCTGATGCGGGTGGTTGACCTGTATGCCCGCCGCGTGGCGATGATACTCGAGATGTCTTCCGCGGGCGCGCCGAGCGAGCGCCCCCACTTCGTTGTGATCACGAGCATGATGGCCCTTGATCCCAATTTTCTTCAACTTTTCGGGAAAATACGCAACCGGATAGAGAATCCCTTCACCCCGGTGCTCTGCCTCGATTCCCTCGAGCACGAGTACCTCATAGCCCGGCAGCTCTTCGAAATGTACATCAGTCCCGCGGAGCGCGACGGGCGGCTGCACTTCTCAGTCGAAGCGTCGAGCATGAGACAGGCCCTTCGCGTTCTGCAATCATCGAGCGAGTCTGGGCTCGTGTTCTCGTTCGACTCGCTCCTCGAGCAGATGACCGGTGTCATTTCCGAGGGAAAGGCCCGGCCCGCGAGCATTGTGCTCGTGGGGGCCGACAATGAAGATGCGCTCGTCGCGGTGGCGAATGCCCGCGAATACGGACTGGCCAGGAGGGTCGTTCTCATTGGTGATCCGCACGACATCATGCAGGCGATTCTCCGAACCCAGATACCCCTGTCACCCCAAACCGACCCTGACTTGCAGATTCTTGCCACCGATCCGCTCGCGGTTGACTTTGAAAGCAAGAAAAAATCCATGGCTGAGGTGTTCCGCGGCTTCCTCAAGGAGCATTCGGACTTCGTCATCATGAAGGGAAGTCTCGCCACCGCACCGGTTCTCAAGCAAGCCCTCTCAATCTACAAAGAGCGAGCAGGTCAGTCGGCCGCGGAATCCGGTCCCGTTCGGCGACTGGCCTCACACACGGCTCTGTTCGTCCTGCCGGACGGGAGATTCTTTGCCCTTTCCGACGCCGCGGTCAACCCGAGCTTCAGAAGCGCCGCGGACCTCCTGGCAACCATCGAGAACCAGATTGAAATCATCCGAAAGGTTGTCGACCCGCAAAGGACGTTCAAAGTCGCCATCATCACGGCAGTTGAAAAGCAGACTTCAGCCATTCCAGCGACCCACCTGGCCGCGCAGGCCGTGGAAGCGGCAACGGACCTGGAGGAGCGCTACGGGCCGTTGATTGTGGAGGGGCCGCTCTCGTTTGACCTGGCAACCGCGCCCGATGTCGCGAAGGAAAAGGCCTACGAGGGGCGTATCAAGGGAGACGCGGACTGTCTGGTGGCCACTGACATCAATACGGCCAACGTGTTGTACAAGATGCTCTCCAAAACCATGGGCAGCCTCGGACTCATGGTGGAAACCGGGTCGATCATCACCGCAGGGCCGGATACCGCACCGATCGTTCTCACTTCCCGCGGAGATACCGCTCAGACAAAGTTCAATTCCATACTCCTCGCGTTCGCATACGCTCACGCTCAGAAAGAAAGCCCTATTCCTGGCCCCTAGACGAGCGCTCGAAACTATGGTCGGTACGCTGAACCGTCGCCCGACATGCGCGATTCTGGCATTCCGTTTGCCAAACCCCATGGACGCGGCAAGCAATGACACCGGACAGTCCGTAAGAAAAGCTCGGGACCGGGACTGCGCCGGACACTGCACGCCCGATCTCAGTGTCCGGGGTTGAGCACCCTCTTGCCAATCAGGACCGCGAGGTAGACCGCGCCGGCGACGACGATGGTCGTTGCGCCCGCGGGATAATTCGGGCCGTAGCTCAAGACAAGACCCGAGGTTGTGAACAGCACGCACAAGATCGCTGCAAGGGCCATCATGTGGTGAAGGCTTCTCGAGAAAAACCCCGCGATCGCAGCCGGAAGGGTGAGCAGCGCGATCACCATGATAATTCCCACCACGGTGACGAGCACCACCACGGTCAACGCGGTGAGGCAGAGGAGCAGGAGATAGTAGACCTCGACTCTCAGCCCCCTGAGCAAGGCAAACTCATCATCGAAGGATACCGCGACAAACTGGTTGTAGAATACGATCGCGGTTACGAGAACGAGCACGTCAAGAGCGACCAGGAGCCATAATTCCTGAGGAGATACCATCAGGATACTGCCGAAGAGGTAGCTCATCAGGTCCGTGCTGTACCCCGGGGTCTGGGATATGAACAGCACTCCCATCGCCATGCCCACTGCCCAGAGAGCGCCGATCACCGTGTCTTCCCGCTCCCGGGCTCTCATGCTCACCATTCCGATGATGAGCGCCGCGATAAGCGCGGCCGCGATCGCGCCGTACAGGGGATCGAACGCGGGCCAATCATACGATTTTTGCACATATAACGCCGCGCCGAGACCGCCCAGCACACTGTGCGCAATTCCACCGGCAAGGTACGTGATCCGCCTTACCACCACGAAACTGCCGATCACCCCGCATGAGACGCTGGCAAGGATCCCGGTGAGCAGCGCGTATTGGAGGAAATCGTGTTGGAATAAATCGCGCAGGAACAGATGCATTACCCTATTTCCCGTCACTGGGAGTGATTGTGTCTGACCATACGCATGGGCGATCCATACAGCTCGTTAATGATTTCTCCGGTAATTTCGCTCGTCGGATGGACCACCACATTCCGTTTCACACAAATGACTTTGGTAACATAGTGAGAGACAAACCCAATGTCATGGGATACGACTACCACCGTCAATCTCTCCGCGAACGATCGGAGAAGCTCGTACAATTCGGTTTCCACCGCGAGATCGAGGCTCGCGGTAGGCTCGTCCAGGAGGAGCAGGTCAGGCTGAGACGCGAGGGCCCGCGCGATCAACACGCGCTGACGCTGGCCTCCGGAGAGCGCGGAGAAATGGGTCCCCCGATACTCCCACATATGCAATTCGGTCAGCGCTTCTTCTGCACATTCCCTGTCCGCCCGCGTGTACGGTCCGAAGCGCCTTGTGTGTCCGATTCGTCCCATCAACACCACATCCATCACGCTCACCGGGAATTGCGGGTCGAGATGAGCATGCTGGGGCATGTAACCGATGCGTGGACGAGCTTCTTCAGGTTGTTTGCCGAAAATCCGCACTCTGCCCGACGAAGGATGTAACAGGCCCAACATGAGCTTGAGCAAGGTGGTCTTGCCGCCGCCGTTGGGGCCGACGACGGAAACAAAGTCGCGCTCGTTTACGGTGACGTTCACCTTTTCCACAACAGGGTAACGGTTGTACGAAAAGGAGAGATCCTCACACAAAATCGCAGGATTGAGTTGCAAAGCCTGATCCCCTGTCCGCGAACGCGGACGCTCGATTCGCGACGGGCGCCCAGCATCGAGCGCCCCGGCCTGGATTATTTCCCCCGCGCGACGTGACCGCTGGGCCGGCCCGCATGATGCATATCACCGGCCGATTCGTGACCGCACACAAGATGGAACGCGTTGCATTCCTCGCACTCCCGCACGGAATGATCACGAGCGAACCGCTCCCAATGCCGCTTCTGATTGGGCAACAGTATCCCTGTGCCCTGGCAGAGCGGGCACACACTGTCGAGCGCGGCAAGGATAGCCGCGCGGATGAATTCGGAGCGATTGGGAATTCCCTTCATGGCCTCTTTGAGCGACTCGGGAACCTTGAACGTGATAATCTCCTGTTTGTCCTTTCGCATGGTTGCTCCATCGAAACGTCTGAGGCAGTGGCTCGCGTGAGCAATGGTCGTACTCCGCGAAGAGCGGCTCATGGTGGCGTGGCGATATATTACTTTGTATTACGCACCTGTCAAGCACTTTGTTCGCCCCGCCCCGGATCACCCCACCGAGCGGAGCCACGTCCGATGACGTGATGCGGCGTGCAGACAATGTCACGTTCTTCTTAATACAATGACACGCTGGCTGCACTCAGCTCACCGCATCCCGGACCGCGCGGACGCATCGGAGCGCGGGGTGGCGGAGACGTGTGGGGCGGCTCCAGGAGGAATGGCTCCGTCTCCGGTGAAAAGAGTTGACAGGGTAGGCTGGCCGGCATAACATAACGTTAACGTAAACGTCAGGTACGGCCCCCCACATGAACGCGCCCGATCAACACTCCCGAGAACGATACTATTCCATCTCAGAACTGGCCCGCGAGTTCGATATCAGCCCCCGTACCATCCGATTCTATGAAGAAAAGAAGCTGATTGCTCCCCAGCGCACCAAAGGGAATCAGCGAGTATACCGCAAGCGTGATCGGGCGCGGCTCAAGCTCATACTTCGCGGCAAACGATTCGGCTACACACTCGATGAATGGCCGAGCTTCGCGAGCGGATTGAAGAGCTGAGGCTCCTCGAGGAGGACCTGCTCAACGTCAGAGAACGGCTGACAAAAAGGTTAACCGAGCTCAAGAAGTGATGACAATGCCCCGCACGTGACCGCGGAACCGCCTGGGCAGCCTGGATCTGCCGGAACGGTCAGATGCACGGCAACGAATCGTCAGCAATTCCACACAACGATGAGGCGCCGGGCCTGTTCCCACGGAGCGGTGGAGCCTGAGTGGATCGCGTCAATCCCATTGCATGGAGGGAGAAAAGCCGATGAGAACGCTCGAACGAGACGAATTGAAGGAGCTTCTGGTCAAGTGTTGGATGACCCACGACGGCATGTGGTTCTATCATTGCATGCAGGAATGCGGCATAGAGAAAGCCAGCAGGATAAACGGCGCGGCCGCTCGATCGGTGGGCATGGTGGAGGTGAAGCGGATTCAAAAGGCCTTTGGCGTGGGAGAGATCGAAACGTTCGAGCGGCTCAAGGAATGCTTCGGACCCTTTTTTGATGTGGTTAAGGGCGATTTCATGCATGTCACATACAGCTTTCCGTCACACAACACGATACACTTCGAGATGGAGGACTGCTTCGCGTATAAAGGAATCAAGCGAATAGGGGGAATCGATCGGTACGATTGCGGGATATTTGAACGGGTCAGCGGGTGGTTCGACGGCCTGGAAATCCCGCATAGGGTCACTCCCGAGACAAAAGGGTGCATGTTTCACACCGAGGGTCAGTGTTTTCGGGACTTCACGTTCACCCTTCGGTAAATGCCCCGAGACTGGGGAACGTCCGCGAAGAGGTCGGCAGTCGCGAGAACACGACAGACCGTCGGGCAGCCGATCGAGGTTCAGGAATGGGTGCTGATCCTCGTTCCCGGGTAAGGCTCAAACGAATGGTCAGCAGTTCTATACGATGATGGGGCGCCGGGCCTGCGTCCACTGCGCGGGTAAGCTTGATCGGATCACGTTAACCGCATTCTATGGAAGGAGAGGAGCCGATGAGAACGCTCGAACGCGATGAATTAAAAGAGCTTCTGAGCAAGTGCTGGCTGACGCACGACGGCATGTGGTTCTATCATTGTATGCAGGAATGCGGCATAGAGAAGGTCAACAAGGTAAACAGCGCAGCCGCGCGATCGGTGGGCCTGGTGGAGGTGAAGCGGATTCAAAAGGCTCTTGGCGTGGGGGAAATTGAAACGTTCGACCAGCTCAAAGAATTTTTGGAAGGGTTTTGGGATGTGCTCATAGCCGATTTCGTACAATTCAGGCGCACTTTTCCAGCGCATAACAGGCTACACATTGAGATGGACGATTGCTTCGCGTACAATGGGATTCAGCGAATGGGCGCGATCGATCGTTATGATTGTGGGATATTTGCAAGGACCGCGGCATGGTTCGACGGCCTGGGAATCGCGTACAGCGTCACTCCCGAGATAAAAGGATGCATGTATCACACCGAGGGCCGGTGTTTTCGGGATTTCACTTTTACCCTTCGGTAAATACTCCGATACGGTGGAACGTCCGCGAAGAGATCGGCAACCACGAGAAATGGCAGGTCATCGGGCAGCGAGAGGGGTCAGGAATGGGTGCTGATCCTCGTTCCCGGGTAAGGCTCAACGGAATGACCATATCATGAGCCTGCATCAGAGATTGATTCACCTTTATTACCGGGCCGCGACGAGCAGTACAAGCGTTCGGACGCTCCTCACTCCCATAGGCGCATGTGTCTTTCTCGGGTTCATCGCGATTCTTATTGCTCTATCCCGATTCATCGACGAAAAACTCTCGCTTCCCCGGCTTATCCCCCGTACGCGCATGTGAGAAATCCGATGCTCACCGGCGTATTCATGATACTGCTCGGACTCGGAATTCTATGGCAGTCTATGTTCCTCACGTTGGTATGTACGCCGCTCTTTATTCTCTTGAATGTTCTCGAATTGAAAGCAATTGAGGAACCGGAGCTCGAAAAGCGTCTTGGTGAGGAATATCTTCAATACAAGAAGAGCATACCGATGTTTATTCCCGGATTGAAGGTGAGACGGAAGCATAACGGAAGCTGACGAGCGTCTCCATAAACGAAGTTTATTCGGCATCATTCCAGCCAAACATTGGAAAGTCGCGAATAAGGGATACGAGGACCAGCCATGAAAATGATTATTACCGGAGCAACCGGCTTCCTGGGGAGGAATATTGCCGAGAGCTTTCATAATGACGGCTGGGAGGTGAACGCAACCTGACGTTCGACAGCCGTGGGTGATGAATTGCGAAGACAAGGCATCGAATTCCAACGAGCGGACATTGTCGATGCAACCCAATTGGCCAATGCATTTTCACCCGCTGA
>JARRRG010000155.1:0-5472 GCA_037380965.1 Deltaproteobacteria bacterium | reverse complement strand
TGCCGGCAAGATCGTGGAGATCGCGCCGGAGGGATTGACCAGGGTATTCTACTCTGATTCGGGATCCACCGCCGTAGAAGTCGCCGTGAAGATCGCGTTCCAGTATTGGAAGAACCGCGGCCGTGAAAAGAAAACCCTCTTCGCGGCCCTTTCCGAGGCCTATCACGGCGACACGATCGGGTCGGTCAGCGTAGGTGGAATAGACATATTTCATGCCATATTTCAGCCGCTTCTCTTCCGCACGCTCGTTGTGCCCACCCCGTTCCCCTACCGTTGCCCGGGGATGACTCCCGAGGAATGCAGAGACCGCTCACTGGATCATTTCCGGACCATGGCGGAATCACGCGCCGGAGAAATCGCGGCTCTCATCGTGGAACCCAAGGTTCAGGGGGCCGCGGGATTGATCGTTCACCCTGAGGGATTCCTCAAGGGTCTCGAACGGATCTGTCGCGATCACGAAATCCTTCTCATCTGCGATGAGGTGGCAACGGGTTTCGGCAGGACCGGAACCATGTTCGCCTGTGAGCAGGAGGAAGTTCAGCCGGACATCATGGCCGTGGCAAAAGGACTGTCCGGGGGATACCTTCCCTTGGCCGCAACAATGGTCACCGACGAGGTATACGAGGCTTTTCTTGGAAAATATGTCGATTACAAGACATTTTTCCATGGACACAGCTATACGGGAAATGCATTGGCCTGCGCGGCCGCGTGCGCGAGTCTGGACCTTTTCGAACAGGAGAATGTCCTTGAGACGTGCCGACCGAAAATAGACCTGCTCGCCCGCACTCTTGCCGAAGAAATTGCGCCCCTTGCTCATGTGGGTGAGGTCAGACAATGCGGATTCATGATTGGCATTGAGCTGGCAGAGGATCGACAGCAACGGACAGCGTACCCCCCGGAGCTGCGCATGGGCGCGAGAGTGACCGAACATATCAGAAAATATGGGGTGATACTCCGTCCTCTTGGAGATGTGGTGGTAATCATGCCGCCTCTCTCGATCACCATGGAGGAGATCCAAACCCTGATCGCCGCGACGGCACGATCGATCGCTGAAGTCTGCGGCGATTGAGACGTGGGAGGTACCGTACCAGGTCCGCACGAGCCATGGTCGCCACGGTCCGGGAGTCGCCGCGACTCGGGCGATGAGCTTATTTGTGCAAGATTGAATACGTACGGTGTGCGCGCTGAGAGAAATTCGCGGGAATATGCACGTTCGCGCCTGCCTCGTCTTGGCGTGTTACTGCTGAACGATGTCTGAGAGCATGTTGAAAAAGGGACTGTTTGTGACCGGGACCGACACCGGTGTGGGTAAGACCGTCGTTGCCGCGGGACTGGTGCGGTTTGTTCGGAGCCGGGGCCTGCGCGCGCTGGCTGTCAAACCGATAGAAACCGGGTGTTCCGTGAAGGACGGCATGCTCTACCCGGAGGATGGGGCTTTTCTCCAGAAGGCTTCGGAAGAGGACATCACGCTTGATGAATGCGCGCCGTTCCGTTTTTCATTGCCGGCCGCGCCGTACCGGGCAGCGGCCATGGAAGGCAAACACCTCAAAATGGCGGACCTCGTCGAGCATGTGCTTGCACTGTCCGAAGAAGCCGACTTGACTGTCGTCGAAGGTGCCGGTGGCCTCATGGTTCCCGTGGAAGAAGATTCGATGATGATCGATTTCATGGTGCGCCTGGGATACCCGATCCTCCTCGTAGCCCGCAGAACGCTCGGAACGATGAACCATACCCTCCTCAGCGTGGACGCGCTTGAGAAGAGAGGGGTCGCGCCGGTAGGCATCATTCTCTCCGCCACCTCTGCTCGGACCGGCCCGGAGGAGGAGTTCACTCCCCGCGACATCGCCAGGCTGGTCAAAGGGATCCCCGTTGCGGAGCTCCCCTTCCTTTCCCCTGAAATTGCAGGAGATCCCGATAAGATAGCTCGAACGATGGTTGATTGTTGGCAGACCGACGTGCTCAAACAATGGCTTGGAGTCTCACCGGAGGAAGGGCAATGACGGCACAACAACTCAAGGTCATTTACCACGATCTCTATCTGACCGATTATCCCACCGCATCGTGCGAGATTCCGTCTCGGGTCGAATCAATCGTGCAGACCCTCTCGAAACACTACCCCGTGATCGAGCCCTCACCTGCTTCAGAGGAGGACATCCTGCTCGTCCATACCGAATCGGTGCTCCGCTCGGTGAAGAGGGATCAGGGAGTGTATGCCGCCGCGGTCATGGCGGCAGGTGGGGCTATAATGGCGGCGAATTTGGCGGCAAACGGCGAGCCGACCTTTGCCGCGGTCCGTCCTCCCGGACATCATGCCAGCCCGGGCAGTTACTGGGGATTCTGTTTCTTCAACAATGTGGCCATTTCTCTGGAGCGGCTGCTCAAACCCGGCGTGATCTCCTCCGCGCTTGTCCTCGATATCGACCTGCATTTTGGCGACGGCACGGACAACTTCTTCAGTAGCCGCAAAAATGTGGTCGTCGCCAACATTCAGGAGAACGACCGTAACCGATTTCTCACCGAAGTAGACCGAGCCCTCTCTTCCCATGAGTACGACCTTGTAGCTGTCAGCGCGGGATTTGACCGCCATCAAGAGGATTGGGGCGGCACGCTCGACACACAGGACTATTTCACCATCGGGAGAAGCGTCCGAGATTACGCGCGGACCACGTGCGGCGGGAAATACTATGCAGTGCTGGAAGGCGGCTACAATATCGAGGTATTGGGTGAAAATGCGCTGGCGCTGTGCAGGGGGATGGATCCAAATGAGTAACGGTCGCGCACGGTCCGGTCAACCCTCCGGTCAGGGGTTCATCTTTGCGGGATGAGCCGGTCGCGTACCGGGAACCGGCTGTTTCCTATTCCTCGTTTCCGTTCAGGAATAGTCATCTTCGATATGTTCGAGTGACCGGACAAGGACCTCCCTCGGACGGCTGGTGCCGTCTGAGGGTCCGACGAGCCCTTCACCCTCCATCGTTTCAATAATGCGGGCCGCGCGGTTATACCCGATCCGCATATGGCGCTGAATGAGAGAGATTGAGGCGTGTCCGATCCGGGTGACCAGTTCCACGGCCTGGTCGTACTTTTCATCCTCAATCATATCTGAGCCGGGCGCCTTCGACGCGAGCGAGGTGACCTGTTTTGAGATCTCCTTGAGATAGACCGGCTTCCGTTGAGCCTTTACGAAATCGACTACTCTCTGAATCTCATCTTCGGATATGTACGCTCCGTGAAGGCGACGGAGCTTGGCGGTTCCCGGTGGGACAAAGAGCATGTCACCCATGCCCAGGAGGTTCTCGGCTCCTGACGTATCAAGTATGGTACGAGAATCAGCCCGAGCGGAAACCTGATACGAGAGGCGAGTAGGAAAATTCGCCTTGATCACCCCGGTGATCACATCCACCGATGGTCGCTGGGTCGCCAGTATGAGATGGATGCCGGATGCCCGGGCCATCTGGGCCAGCCGGGCAATGGAGATTTCGATATCTTTGGCCGCGACCATCATGAGCTCGGCCAGCTCGTCCACGATGATCACAATGTAGGGCAGCTTTTCATGCACCGGCCCGTCGGGATCGGAAGGCGCCTCACCGGAACGAATCTTCTCGTTGTAGCTCCCAATATTCTTAGCTCCCACTTTGCTGAGCAGATCGTATCTTCGTTCCATTTCTCGGATGGCCCAGTTGAGGACCGCGGGCACATGTTCCGCAGCCGTGACGACAGGGTGGAGCAGGTGGGGAATATCCTGGTAGTGAGACAGTTCCAGCTTCTTGGGGTCAACCAGGAGGAGTTTGAGATCGTCGGGATGGCATGAGAGCAGCCACGAGCAGATGAGACAATTCAGGCCGACTGACTTGCCGGTGCCGGTCGCCCCTGCAATGAGGAGGTGAGGCATACGGGTGAGGCTTGTCGCAAAGGGCTCTCCGTCGATTCCTTTGCCCAGAGCGATTTTCAGGGACGCGTCGGATTCGACAAACGCCCGGGATTCTACGATCTCCCTCAGGTGCACAATCTCTCTCTGAGGATTGGGAACCTCGATACCGACGGTGTCTTTTCCGGAGATAGGCGCGACGACACGGGTTGAGCCTGATTTGAGGGCCATAGCCAGATCGTCGGACATATTGAGCACTTTCCTGAGGGGAATGCCCGGCCCCAGGTTCAGCTCGTACATGGTGATTACCGGGCCGGGATGGACCGCGACCACTTGGCCCTCTACTCCCAGGTCTGCGAGTTTCTGTTCCAGGATCGAGGCATGCCGCTCGAGGAATTTCTTATCCACGGTGCGACTCGACTTCGGAGGAGGATCGAGGAGGTCCGACGGCGGCAGCTCGAACGGATCGTCTGAAGAGGAACCGTTCCTGCTTTTTTTGGACCGGGAGATCGACTCGTCAGCCCTTCTGGTGACCGTTATGTTCCGGGCAGCCTCTTGGGGATGTTTTTTCTCTCCGTCGGAAGGCACATCCTCTGTTCGGACGGGCCGGGGGCTCTGCTCCCGAAGATACTCTTCGATCGCGGCCTTCATCTCCGACTCGTTCATATCGTTATCCTGAGCCTCGACTCGCTTTCCAAAGATTTTGGGTCGCATGTCCCGAAGCTTCTCTCCAGGCCCGGAAAGGATCCCCTTGGGCTGGACCTGGTGTCGGTCCACGAACTCTTCGGGGAACGCGTACTCCAGGTCGGGTACGGCGGCCGTGTCATGCTCCAGGGGTAGAACAGAGAGCCTCTGCCAGGAGCCTCCCCGAACATCTCCGGCATAGATTTCTTCATACGGGACTTCAAGAAGTTCCGGCACTTCCTCCTGTTTCGGTGTCGCGTAGTCGTCTGAATGAGAAACCTTCTCCGAAGCAAGCACCGGTCGGGTGTGCACCGCGCGGCTCTCCTGATACCTGAGCTGAACGTCTTTCATCCAATCCCGCATCGAGCTGACGATCCGTGCAAAAACTACCGCCACCGATGCTGCAAACCGTGTCAGGCCAGGCATTGAGATTCTGAAAATATGGAGTCCGCCCAGAACAATGAAGGTCAGGCTCAGAACAATCTCCCCTCCACTACCGAAAAACTTGAAGAGCGTCTCATGGAGAAACGTCCCCAGAGCCCCTCCTCCAGGATGGTCTGCAAGAAAATTTCCCGGCTTATCAACTCCAAGTCGTGCCAGCAGGGTACATGTCCCTGAAATGAGCAGGAACAGGGAAACCAACTCCGTCCTTCTCACCGCGGGTTCCGGCCGAAAGAAGATCCGAAACGCGAATACCACCAGCGCAACCGGCACAAGGAATGACGCGGTCCCGATCAACTGCACCAGCGCGTCGGAAACATGAGAACCGAAGAGGCCACAGAGGTTGGACACATGGGCGCGGGAGGTGACCACATTGAAGGAAGGATCGCGCGGATCATGAGAAAAGAGGGACAAAAACAGAAAGACCGCCGCGGCGAGGAGGAGAACCCCCAGATACACACTCAAGCTCGATTGCAGAGTCG
>JARRRG010000154.1:0-5540 GCA_037380965.1 Deltaproteobacteria bacterium | reverse complement strand
TTAACGCCACTTGCTATGGGTGAAGAAAGGTACGCGGTTTCCGGTCATGAGCACGAGCGTGTCCCGGTCATCCTTGTCGCCGGTCTGGTCGATGAAATCAGCCGGCTCCCGAAACACGGGCAATGCATCCAAGCCGTGCCGTGCGAGCAGGGTCGAGGCAAGCTCGATCTTGCCGGTAAACGTATTGAAGCCCAATTGGGCACCCTCCTCGCGGTCAGGCCCATGCGTGGCGATTTCCACCATGCTGCCCGGGGCAGCACGTATCTCATCGTACGTCCGGCCCGTCGGTGCGAGGTAGGCGTTGAGAAGTGACCGCAGGCTGCCGCCAAAGAAGTCATCCCCAAGACCCAGCGCAACGCCGAGGTCTGCAATGATTTGCCAGTCCTCCCGAGCCTCTCCCCGGGGAGGACTCGGCTGCCGAAGGTACACCGCGTGGTCGAACACCGCGAAGGACGCTCGGCGCTCGAAGCACGTTGCCGCGGGCAGGAGAACGTCGACGAAGTCGTGAGTCCAGGGCCGCTCGAAATAATCGACCGCGAATGCAAAATCGAGCTTTCTCAGCGCTTCCTGATATTCGTGAGGCTGGGGCCACATCTTCGCGTTGCCCCCGAAGATGGCCATGGCACGGATCTTTCCGGCCGCGACATACTCGGGCAGGTGATTCATCTGAATCTCAGGGACGAGCTCAGCCCACACCGGGAAAGCCTCCGCATCGGCTCGCAGGTGACTGATGCGAGGCAAGAGATCGGTTCTGCGACAGAATGCGGGATCGCCGACATGGTCGGGAGCAAGCACGGGACGAGGAGGAAACCGCACGCCTCCCTTTCGACCGATGTTGCCGGTGATCGCAAAAAGACTGAGCACCGCGCGGGCATTCTGGCATCCATTGAGATGATGGACGATCGGCGCGGCGCTGATCAACAGTGTCGCGGGTCCCCCGCTGAATTCCCGTGCGGCGATTCGGATCTCCTCGGGGTCAAGTCCCGTAATTTCGCTCGCCTTCTCAACGGAAAAGGCCTCAAGATATGCCTTCAGTTCCCCGAATCCGTGTGTCCATTGCTCCACGAAGCCTCGATCGTAGAGCCCATCTTCAATAAGCATGCTCATCATGCCCAGCGCCAACGCGCCGTCAGTTCCCGGCCGAATGGGAAGATGCACTGCCGCGAGCGTCTGCACTGTGGGGGAGATGCGCGGGTCAACCACCACGTATCGAACGCCTCGCTCCTTCGCGGCGAGCAGTCCCTTCATCATGGTAGGCCTCGAGTACGCCGGGTTTGTCCCCCAGACAAAACACGTCTTCGTCTCGGGACCCGGCGGGCCGCCCATGACCGCTGCACCGAAGAGCAACTTCCCTGCCATCCAGATCGACGTGAAACAGGTGGAGCTTTCCGTACCGAAGTTTGGAGATCCAAATGCGTAGGCGAGACGCTGGAGAGGCGGCCGCATCTCCTTGGGGTCACCGGTGTAGAAGCAGACTTTGTCCGCTCCATACTCCTCTTTGACGGACAGCAACCGCTCGGCAATGAGATCGATCGCCTCATCCCAGGATATGCGCTCCCATTGGGATGGGGATCCTTTGGAATTGCTCCGTCGCATGGGGTGCAGGAGCCGGTCAGGATGATAGTGCTCCTGCAACTGGGCATACCCCTTGGCGCACAGCGTGTTGTTGGGATAACCAAAATCGGTCCGGGACCTGAGATGCGTGATAACTCCGTCCTGGAGCTCGTACACAATGCCGCACTTGGGAATATGATTGCACCCGTCACAAAAGGTATAGGCCTGCGTTGTTCTCATCAGTGTGTCACCTGTCATCGCTGCGGCCGCACGCGTCGAACGTCACGCGGCCCTGAACCTGGTTGCCCCGACAAGGCGTTGCCCGGTCGTCTCAACCCTAAAAAATCATTATAACGCCTTGGGCGTAAAGTTGTCACGAGGGCCGCATGCACCAATCCCGTGACCGGGAGTCTGCCAACGCCCTTTGACCGGAATGAGAGACCATGAAGCGTACGCGCGAGACAAGCTGGAACGTCCGGGGGCAGGGGTAGGGTGTAATCGTATCCACTCAGTCGCGCTCACATCTGCGGCAAGGTGACGTTCAGCAAGACGTACAGCCTGAACGAGCAGTGGCTCGTTTGATTCCTCCTCGTTGAAGCTGCGAGATCCACTGCCACCTGCGCCTGCCCGTTTATCCCACCGTCAACAGGAATCCTCACTCATCTCCAGACACCCGAGGGATTCGTAATCCACAATGCGTGTCCCTCTCATCTCCCTGGTGCCCACGTACGGATGACGGGTCGGCCGGCACATTCCGAGCGAATTACCTCCGCCGGCGCGCCGGAAGGTTCGAGCTTCGGCCGGCGCGCCACAAGCAAGGTATGCCCGGTTTAGCGCCTTGCACGCTGCCGACGGTTGAGGGCCAGGCTGTGGGAGGCTCTGGTTGGAGAGGGGGGAATTTTTCTTTGACACGAGTTGACCGACCCTGTACAGGTAAATTGTCGACAACCGACAGCCGGCAACCGACACTCAACAAGTTACTTCCTACCAGAGAGGGCTGGAATTTGGAAATTCTCGGCGTGACCAAGACTGTGGTCGAGCTCCTGAGGAAAAACATCATCACCGGTCAATTGCCGGCCAAACAGCGGCTGAGCGAGGTCGACCTGGCCCATCACCTTCAGATCAGCCGTGCACCCTTGCGCGAGGCGTTCCGTGTGCTTGAAGAAGATCAACTCGTGGTGAGCACCCCGCGGCGAGGCTGCTATGTGACTGATGTCTCCTCAGAAGATTTCGTCCAGCTTTACCAGGCGAGAGAGATGATCGAGGTGTACGCGATCGACCTGCTGAAAGTAAAGGGGATAAAACAATTGCCGGAGGTGGAGAAGGCTCTTTCCGATGCGGCCGGATTGGCGATGCCGGGAGAAAAGGAGCCTGCGGAGGAAAAGCTTGACTATATCCTCGCGTTCGCCGCCTTTCATGACGCGATTGTCGGATCCTCGGAAAACAGGCAGCTTATCCACTTTTACCGGAGAATAGGCTTTCATCTTGCGAGGTACCAGTTCATGTATGCGTACCTGCCCGGATTGACGGTCAATTCTCAAAGACAGCACGATGAGATTTGCACCGTTATCAAAAAGGGGCAATACGCGCACGCGAAAAAGTTGATCAAGGTTCACATCAAATCGTTCGTTGATCTCATGGAGGACAAAATAAACGAAAGCATGTCGACCGCGCCGTCCTTCCCGTACGGTCCCGCGGTCGGGCAGTCAGACAAGCCCGAAGATGAGAAGGCGCTTGTGGCAAAGCCATTTTCCGAAGTGAAAGTCGAGCAATGAGGGGTGGAGAGGGGAAGCCGCGCATACGAATATCTTCCGGATTGACGAGGTCCGCCAGGGGCACGCAGAGGATCTCACCCAGTACGACTTCCACGGGCGGATGACAACACCGGGGTCTCACAACCAAGCAGTCAAGGAAGAAGGTCACCATATAACAACGTTCACGCGAGAGCAATGGATCGCTGTCCCCGCGCACACGTTCTCTTACAGGAAGGAGGTTGGGTATGGCGAGAAGCGACAGAGAAGAAAAAATTGCGTCTTTTCTCGAGGGCGTGGTGGGAAAAGATTATGTCTCGACAAGCATCTTCGAGAAGATCAAGCAATCAGTGGACCCAATGCCCTACCATGCCGAGCAGGAGAAGCTCCCCATAGTCGTTGTTCTTCCCGAGACCAAGGAGCAGATATCGGAAATTCTTAAATTCGCGAACAGCGAAACGGTCCCCGTATTCGTCCGAGGCTCCGGCACGCAGTTGGCAGGATCTTCTCGGCCTCATACGCCGGGAATTGTGCTCAACACTTCTCGACTCACCTCATTCGAAATCAAGGAAGACTACGGTTTTTTCGAGTCCGAGCCGGGCGTGCGAGTCGCGGAAGCGGGCGACATGCTCGCGGCGAGAGGATGGTTCCTGCCGATTATGCCCGGGAGTCGGGTTATCGCCAGCATGGGCGGGGTGATCTCGAATAACACGAGCGGCCACATCATTGACGCGGCCATTGGCAAGCTCGCGGACTATGTCCTCGGCGTTGAGGCCGTATTGCCCACCGGTGAAATCATCGAGACCGGGACGACCGGCATGAGAAAACCGGGCGGAACGGATCTGACAAAGATGTTTGTAGGCGGCGATGGAATCATGGGGGTCGTGACGAAGATCCGCATGCGTCTTATTCCGATGCTGCAACAATCCTACGGCATTGCCATATACAAGGATCTGAAGCCGATAGCGAGAGGGGTCAAGAATATGTACCTCGAGAAGGCTCCTGCTCCGCTTCTGACCGAGTTTATGGATCAAAATGTATCCCGAATAGCATTTGAAATTAAAGGGATGGAGCCGCCGCCGGGCCCGGTAATCTTTTTCGTGGGAGTCGGCCAGGATAAGGCTGAGGCGGACAAGAAGATGAACACCATCATGGAGGTTTTCAAGAAGGAGGCCCCCATTTCGGCATACGCCATCACCGACCTGGAAGAGTGGAAGAAACTCTGGGTGGCCCGGGAAGTGATCGCTCCCTATCTGATGAATAAGCTCGAGGGCAAGCTCATCGCGATCGAGCTGGTATCCAATCTGGCTCACTTGGAAGAGGCCATGGAAGAGGGCGCTCATTTCAACAAAGGGATTCCGTACCTCGAGGATCTGACCAACTATTACTTCGGCCATATCGGCGCCCTGACGATGCATCCGACATTTATTTTGCCGCCGGACTGGGACGACAGCGTGATGCGGGAAATCAGCAAGCACCAGTTCCGAAAGGAGGCGGAATTCAATGTCAAATATGGCACCTGTGGCGGAGAGTGGGGTCAATTCTCGAAGCGAACGCCATTCTTTGTTATGCGCTACGGCGAGACGAGCTACGAGCTCGTGAAGAAACTGAAGGCCGTGTTTGACCCCAACAACATTCTGAATCCCGGCATATTGGAGGGGTATCGATAATCTTTCGGTGCACCCTTTGAGCGTGTATGCGATGAGAGAAGGAGGAGCCATGAGCGCCAAGGATTTTACCAAAGCCTTTTGCGAGTTTGTTCACCGGCCGACCTTTGATGATCTGCCTGAGGCGGCGGTTGAACAAGTCAAGGACTACATGCTGGATTCCATCGGTTGCACCCTTGCCAGTTACGCGGTGCCGGAAGGGGTCTTGATTGCAAAGATGGGTAAGGAATTTGGCACGGGAAGTGATGGCACGGTGCTTCCGACGGGGCAAAGGACATCGGCAGTCGCAGCTTCGTACGTCAATTGCAAGCTCTGCAATTTCATAGACTTCGACGAGACTCTCTACAACTACTATCACGTCGGAGGAGTGCCGTTGTTTTCTGCCCTTCATGCGGCTGAAAAGACAGGCGCGAGCGGAAAGGATCTGATCACTGCGGTGGCTCTGGGGTATGAATTTGCGTACCGTTTTTGCAAGAGCTATTCACTGATCACAATCATCGTGAATGGCGGGACCTACATCGAGAATAGCTCTTGTTTCGGCTTCAATGACTTTGCCTGTGCAGTGGCC
>JARRRG010000153.1:0-6001 GCA_037380965.1 Deltaproteobacteria bacterium | reverse complement strand
TTGCCACGCGGCTGCTGCAATGCCGCCTCACCGGCGAGACCACGACATTTTCGGTCGAAGGGCCGATCCCCGAACGAGCAGATCGCGGCCTGTGACACGCGCACATTCTCGTGCCCGGGAATCACAAAGACCGTGACCCCACAATCCCCGGAGCGAGACGGGCCGGGAACCGGTTTTCGTATTCCAGTGGTTGTTTTGGAGGGCTGTCAGGGCATCGAATCCGCGTTATGCTTTTTGCTTGTGCAATCTCTTGCGAACCGCGTCGCTCTTGAGCTCCCGGAGTGCGTCCGCGGCTATCCATCGTGCGGATTTCGAGTCGATTTGTCGTATTTCCTCTGCCAGGCCGACGGCCTCTTCATTGAGCGTGGGATTACGTTTTCCAATTTGCCTCAACGACCAATTGACGGCCTTTTTCACAAAGTTTCTCCGGTCGACAGCCCCCCTCTTTATCGCGAAGAGGTTGTTGCAACACTGGTCGCACAGGTCCCACGAATTGAAATCACTGACCCAGCCTTCCATTTGCTCGCGGGTCACGGTTTTCGGGTTCTCGACCATGGACGCAAGTATCCTGGCTTCGTGAATCCCGGAGGCCCATAAATCGGCCGCGAGAGCAGGATCCGTTCCGGCCCTCCTGCCGATCTTCCGCAACGTGGGGATAGAGACTCCGTACGCGTGCCCGGGATTAATGCCGTACCGGGCCATCCCCTTGACCGCGTCCGGATCGGACAACGATTTCAGTTCCTGCAGGATCTCTTCGCACTTCATGCCGGTGTCCTCCAGGGGAGCGGGACGATTTTCGAGAGGGTCCAAAACGTGCAATTCCAGCGGGTCCGTGCCGTCCGGCCTCCTCAATTGGCTTGCCGTTTCCTCTTCGCGGTGGCACGCGGATTCTTCGTGTTCTGCCGTGCTCCGGCATTCTTCGAACGGGCCGGTCGTTTTCGAGCAGGCTGGCGCGTCCGGTGCGCCCTCATTGCCCGGGCATCTTCGGTTCGGTCCTTGTCGTGGGCAAGGTGGCGTGCGGCATCAACCTCGAAGGGCCGGTACCCCCGGTCGCTTTCGAGCAATTCCCGGAGATAGAGTCCGGTGTACGATCCGGCAGTGTCCGCGATCTCTTCGGGCGAGCCGGTTGCGATGACGTTTCCGCCTGCGTCGCCGCCTTCGGGCCCAAGGTCTATGATATGGTCGGCCACCTTGATCACGTCCATGTTGTGCTCGATTACCAGTACCGTGTTACCGGCTTCGACCAGGCTCAGGAGAACGTCGAGAAGCTTGCGGATATCGGCAAAGTGCAGCCCCGTGGTGGGCTCGTCAAGGATGTAGAGGGTCTTGCCGGTGCCGCGCTTGGAGAGCTCCCGGGAGAGCTTGATCCTCTGCGCCTCCCCTCCCGAGAGCGTGGTTGCGGGTTGCCCGAGCTTGATGTACCCGAGTCCCACCTGTTGTATCGTCCTGAGCTTGTTATGGATGGAGGGTATGCTCTCCATGAATTCCGCGGCCTGATTCACGGTCATATCGAGAACGTCGGCAATATTCTTTCCCTTGAAACGCACTTCGAGGGTCTCACGATTGTAGCGTTTCCCGTGGCACACATCGCACTTGACGTAAACATCCGGCAGGAAGTGCATTTCTATCTTGATGATTCCGTCTCCATTACACGCCTCGCACCGGCCCCCTTTGACGTTGAAGCTATAGCGGCCCGGCTTGTACCCTCTCATGCGGGATTCGGGGAGGTTTGCAAACAGTTCCCGAATAGGTGTGAAGGTCCCGGTATAGGTGGCGGGATTCGACCTCGGCGTTCGGCCTATGGGACTCTGGTTTATGTCGATGACCTTATCGATGTAGGAGATCCCCTCGATGGAATCCATCTCCCCCGCCTTCTGCCGGGACCGATAGAGACGTTGCGCGAGCGCGCGGTGAAGCGTGTCCACCACCAGCGTGCTCTTGCCTGAGCCGGAGACACCGGTCACACAGGTGAACAGGCCGAGGGGAATGGTCACGTTGATATGTTTGAGATTATTTGCGCGGGCGCCCCTGATAACCAGCTTCTTCTTCATGGGTTTCCGGCGCTTCCGCGGAACGGCAATGAACTCTCTACCGGAAAGGAATTTGCCGGTGAGCGACACCTCCGACTCCACCAGGTCGCGAGGTTTGCCCTGGAAAACGATTTCTCCGCCAATCAGTCCGGCACCGGGCCCCATGTCGATCACATGATCGGCGCTCAGAATGGTTTCCGGGTCATGTTCCACCACGAGTACGGTATTCCCCTGGTCCCTGAGGTCCATGAGGGTTGCGAGCAGGCGTTGATTGTCACGCTGATGAAGCCCGATGCTCGGCTCATCCAGGATGTAGAGCACGCCGACGAGTGAGGATCCCACCTGGGTGGCAAGTCTGATCCGCTGGGATTCACCTCCGGAAAGGGTGGCGGAGGCCCGATCGATTGTCAGATAGCCCAGTCCAACCCGTTCGAGAAATCCGAGTCGATCCGAAATCTCTTTGATCACTCTCCGCCCGATCTCCATGCGGCGTTCGTCAAGCTCGAGTCTTGACACGAAGCGGGCCGCGTCGTGGACCGAGAGCGCGGTGAGCTTGTGGATGGGCATTCCACCGACCAGCACATGACGGGCCTCTTTCTTGAGCCGAGCGCCTCCGCAGGCCGGGCACGGGATCGCGCTCATGAATCCTCCCAGCTCACCCGCGAGCTCCTCCCGATCCGTCTCCCGGTATCGGCGCTCGAGGAACGGGATCACCCCTTCGTAGGGACGACGAAACGAGTGTCTTCTCCCATCCCGCTCATAATAGAAATCGATCTCTTCCTCGTCCGAACCGTACAGGAGGATCTCCTGGATCCGAGCGGGGAGTTGGGCGAAAGGAGTGCGCACATCGAATCCGTAATGATTCGCCAGGGCATCGATCATCTGATCCACAAATATGGAATTGCGCCGATCCCAGGGCGCGATTGCTCCCTGCCGGATCGAGAGGCTGGTATCGGGAACCACGAGATCCGGGTCAAAACGAACCTGCACGCCAAGCCCGCCGCATGTCTCACACGCGCCGAACGGATTGTTGAACGAGAAGAGCCGGGGCGAAATCTCTCCCAGGGAGATGCCGTGCTCGGGGCAGGCAAATTTCTCGCTGTAGAGATGAACCTCCCCGCTCTGTTCCTCCACGAGGGCTGTGCCGTCCCCCATGCGGACCGTGGTCTCGAGCGAGTCCGCGAGTCTTTGCTCCAGCCCTTCCTTGACTACGAGGCGGTCGACCACCACCTGTATTGTGTGTTTCTTGTTCTTGTCCAGGTGGATCTCATCGGACAGGTCCCGCATCTCCCCATCCACTTTCACCCGAACGAAACCATCTCTGGCGAGGCGCTCAAATTCTTTGTGATACTCGCCCTTTCGGCCGCTGACGATAGGGGCCAACAGATGAATACGAGCTCCGGCCGGCAGCTCCATAACTCGATCCACCATCTGCTGGATGGTCATGGAACTAATGGGACGGCCGCACTCCCAGCAATGCGGAATGCCAACCCTCGCATAGAGCAGACGCAAGTAATCGTAAATCTCCGTGACAGTACCAACGGTTGAACGCGGATTCTTCGAGGTGGTCTTCTGTTCGATGCTGATTGCCGGAGAAAGCCCCTCAATAAGATCGACGTCGGGCTTGTCCATCATCTCGAGGAATTGGCGGGCATACGCGGAGAGGGATTCCACGTATCGTCGTTGACCTTCAGCATAGATGGTATCGAAAGCGAGGCTCGATTTCCCCGAGCCCGAGAGTCCGGTGATCACCACCAACTTGTCCCGAGGAATATTCAAATCGATGTCTTTGAGATTGTGCTCGCGAGCACCCCGGATAATGATCTCTTTGGCTCCCACGTTGTGTCCTCATTGTTGCGAGTTAGAGGAGACCTGAGCGAGGACCCCCTCCGCGACAATGAGCGGCCGTCCACGCACTATGCTCGAGATGGATCGAGCTCTCTCACTGGGGGGGTCCAGAGAGGTCTCATCCACACGCGGTCTCCCGTTCCTTTCAATTTTTGCAGCCTGGCTGAAAAAGTTATGTGCTCCTCGGAGAGCAGGCATTGAACTGCTTCCGGTGATATCGTCTCTGGATGACGGCGTCTGAAGCGGATTTCTCACATTCGTATGACTTTTCATCATTTGGATCAATACCATAAAGAAAAATAATAAACTATTTCTTGACGAAGTTCGAGGGACATGTTATCAGGCCGATGTTTTCTGTGAGGGGGCGTGTCGGACCCCTGTTCCCAGTGATATTTCTTGTAGGAGGCATGATTATGTCGTTTCCCTTTGCCGATCCGGCCACTGGAGTCTCCGAACCTCCCGGTGACTTCAAGAGCAACTATCGCTATCTCAAGAAACTCATCAACCAGGCGCTCAAAGAAGGAACCCCCCTCGAAGAACTCCATCTCATACCGAAAGAAAGCTCACCCAAGCAACCCCGGCAACTTTCCCGCGAAGATCTTGTCAAGCTCCTTCATATCATACGAAGGATCAAGAATCGGTACCAACGGCTCCTGCAATCCCCCGTTCCCAAAGAATTGGAGCGGGACATCCTGTCCAAGCCTCCTGACCAACGCCTTCCCTGGGAGACCGAGGCCCTGGAAAAGATCGAGCAATGGCGTAAAGACGTCAATGCCGTTCGCGCGCAGGTGCAGAAGGAACTGAACGACCACCTCAAGCACGAGTTTTTCAGGGAACTGTGACGCGGCTCCCCGCTACTCCTCTCGGACCCACGATTACTGATAGTGGTCGAAGAGCCTGCCCCACTTGCTGGTCTTTTTGAAGGCTTCCATCTGGGGTTTGGCTTTGAGGGGCCAGTATATGAAATCGTGATAGAAAAAGGATCCAAAAACAAAGACATAGACGAGGGGTGTCCGGAAAAAGAGCTTCTGCAAAGGTCTGAGCGGTCCGAACCAGATCAGGTTTCCCACAGCGGATGCAGCATTGTTTCCTACGGTAAACCCCCAGTCCTCGCCGGAAATGTCTTTCCCCACGACCTCAATCTCTTCAATTCGCCCCGTGCCCAAACCCGATTCGTGCGCAATGCGGATATATTTCAATCTCATCGGGTCGAATCCCATCATCTTCGCGGCCACCGCGTCGATGGCCGTGCTGTCGCCCGAAGCCAGAATGAGATCTTTTTCGATCGGCGTCATGGTTCTCGGGCCCGGGCCTTTTCCACAGACCGTCCCATCCATGACCGTGAACATACCCGTATGAATCTCCTTCTGAATGGCCAGTAAATCGTTGAGTGTCTCGTGGATCACCGAATGCGTGTAATGGCGCCTCGATGTGAGAAGACCTCCGAACGCGTTCTTCATGGACCCCGTGGTGCCGGTGTAAATGTGGCACTTCACCGTGGGGAGATGGACGATGTTCTTCCCGATGAAATACTCCGGGATCTTGAGTCCTTCCGGGAATATATCGTTGAGAACCCGCATGTCCGCTCGGGGACTGTATGGTATCCACCTGATGTCCGTCTCCCTGAAGTTATAGAGCACCGGGATCTTGTATTTTTCGAAGATCGCGACGTACTTGTTCAACTGCTCGCCCTTGAATGCGTCGGTAACGACCGTGTCGTTCTGCACGCACACAATCTCCTGGTATCCCGCGTCCTTGAGCGCCAGGATGACCCCTTCCAACTGCCACGGCGTCGTGTTCGCGCCGAGAAAGGGGAAATGCCACGAGATGTTGTCCTTGAGAATCACCGGCGCGGACGGGTCAAGACACTCCCGGAAATTCGCCTGTTCCATCGCGGTCCGTATATCTTCGAGAACGGTGTCGGGCGTTGTCTCCCGCACCGCTACACGTGCTCCAGTTTTCATAATTTCTCACCTTGATCGGGACTTCATGACTTGAAGAGCCTGAAGAGGCCCCCCAACACATCGAAGAGGTCAAGCTCTTTCCCTGACGAACCGTACTCCCACGTCATCTGCTGCGCGGCAATCGTGTCTCGCGACAACGTCTGCTCCTTCCGGAGCTTC
>JARRRG010000152.1:0-8841 GCA_037380965.1 Deltaproteobacteria bacterium | reverse complement strand
GCTATGAGCATACTGCAGAGTATGTCCCGGTTGGTCTGTATGTCGTCCACCACCAATATGCGGAACTGGGGCTGTCCCGGCTCCAACGCGATCACACGCCGCCTCCGATCTCCCCCGTTGTCGGTCTTTTCGTTCCCCCGGTCGATGGGAATTGCAATGCGAAAGGCGCTGCCCTCTCCCTCCCGGCTGGTGACGGAAATGGTGCCTCCCATGATGCTGACGAATTCTCGACTTATCGCGAGCCCGAGGCCTGTGCCTCCCTCGCCGTTCTCCCCTGACCCCAGTTGCTCGAAAGGTTGAAATACCTTCTCTATGTCCGGTTCGCTGATTCCCACTCCGGTGTCTTCCACTTCGAGCACCAGTTTCATGGGGCTGTGGGCCGGTGACTCATCGAGGTTGCCCTTCGCGCTCGCGGTATCGCCGTTTCCTGAGAGGACCCGCAGGATAACCCCACCATGCTCGGTGAACTTCACCGCGTTGCCGAGCAGGTTAATGAGAACCTGTCGGATCTTGCCCTGGTCTCCCACGACGTATCGGGGCAGATCTTTGGATGTGCTCACCTCGAATTGCAGCCCCTTGGTCTCGGTCCGTACCCGAAACATCATTTCCACATCTTCGAGCAGACGATAGAGGTCGAAATTGACCAGCTTGACCGAACTGCATCCTGATTCAATCTTCGACATCTCGAGGACCTCATTGATGAGAGCCAGGAGATGCTCGCCGCTCCGGTTAATCGTTTCGAGGCTTTCCCGTTGTTTCGCGGTGATCGCGGAATCGCGAAGCAGCAACTGGCAAAAGCCCAGAATGGCATTGAGCGGGGTTCGGATCTCATGTGAGATGTTTGCCAGAAATGTGCTCTTGGTCCGGTTCGCCACCTCGGCCGCATCCCGCGCTCGGCGCAATTCTCGTTCCGCCTTCTTTCGTTGGGTGATGTCCACGCCCGATATGAGCGTGCCCATGGGTGCGCCGTTCATGTCGGTCAACACGGAAATCTGCCATGCAATGGTCAGCGGCTCTCCATCCTTGGAGAGCACCGTATTCTCCACATATTCGACGGATTTATTCTTATTCGCCAGAAGTGCGGCGAACCGCATCCTGTGCGTCTCTCGGTTTTCCCGCGGCAATACCGTGTCAAACCAATTCTTTCCAATCAGCTCCTTTTCGTCGTACCCGAGTACTTCACACCCTTTCTTGTTGATCAGCGCGGTTTTTTGCTGCGCGTCTATCATCACGATGATCGCCCCTGCGATATCCAGGTATCGCTGGGCCCGGTCACGCTCTGCTCGAACCTTGTACTCGGCTTGTTTGCGCTCGAGGATTTCCCGCTGCAATTGCTCGTTCGCCAGCGTGAGATCGTGCGTTCGTTCACGAACAATGAACTCGAGCTGGTCTCGATGCTTCCGCAATTCATGTTCGGCCTGTTTCAGTTCCGTGATGTCACGGGCTTCGAGCACGAGATTCACCACGTATCCGCCATCGTCCTTGAACGGTTTCAGGGAGAAGTCAAAGAAACTTGTGCCTCCCCCCCGGCCCGGACTGGAAGCCTCGAAGCGGAGAAACTCGCCCTCTGCCGCCTTCTCGACTGCCTCGCGAACCTGGCGCTGGAGATCGGGGGAATCCGCCCACCAGGGGAGGGTCCAGCACGGCTTGCCGACCAGCTCGGATTCCATCGCGCCCGCGAATTGCAGCATGGCCGTGTTGGCGGCCAACAGCATTCCGTCCGGACTGAGGAACCCGGTGAGCTGAAAGGTCTGGTTGAATATTGCCCGGAATCGCCGCTCGCTCTTGCCCAATTTCACATATGATGCCTCAATGCTCTGCGCCATCTGATTGAACGCCTTGGCAAGCTGACTGAGCTCGTCTCGGCTCTTCACTTCCAGTCGGTGGTGGAGGTTGCCGTCCTGAAACTCTCGAACCCCTCGGGTGACCGTTGCCACCCGATTGCGGAGGGCCGATGCTATCCACGCTGCCAAGCCGATGACAATTGCCAGCATGAGGCCGGTCGACTGGCTGAGCTTCGTGATGCTGTCCGCGACACTGTCGGAGATCGTGCGGCGCAGCGCTTGCTGGTCCCGGGCGAGCTCCGCATCACGTTCGGCAATGAACCGATCGATGTACTCTTTGGTCGCGAGCGCGGGCTTGTGAAACTCCTGCACGTTGGCCGTTATTCCCACATGGCCGAAGCCTCGTGCCTGGAATCCGTACCGGCCGGTGTAGTAGGGAATCGCGGCCGTGGCATTGAGCTTCCACAGACCGCTCCAGAACAAGTGGAATGAACCGGACCCTCCATGCTGGGTGATGGTCTGGAACCCCCGGCACTGCGGCGCAAAATTCAGGTATCGGTAATCAATACCCATCTGTCCGGCCTCTATCTGCTCGACTGAAGGCGTTTTGTATCGGGAGGGCTTGTCGTATGGAGGCAACACCTTCACAAAATCGGAAAACCGTTTGCCGCTCTTCTTCCATTTTGCGTACGTTTCCGTATCCAGCCAGGGCGGCACCTCCTCGCCGGTGGCAGGGTCATAGCCCATAATGTGGTACTGCCTGGGGTGGGCAATTATCTTGCCCTCATAATCCGCCATAAATGCATAGTTCCCGCTCTGGGCGTTGGGAATCGCGGTGTAACGCTCTTCGGTGGGGATCAGGTGATCGGTAAAGGCTATCAGGTGCGTATGATCCAACGCCAATGTGAGGTAGCCGATTCGCCTGCCGTCCCGTATGACCGGAACGGCCCATCTGATCAATCCTTTGAACCGTTTTCCAACGGGATTCTCTTGTCCCGCGTACCCGGTAAATTTCATCGTCGGCCAGCCTCCCCAGCTCTCGAAAATAGTTCTCCGCACTGCAATAGGTGTTTTCTCTCCGGGAGACGTCTCGAAGCTCCTTGGACATGAGAGGGCTCGTGGTCACCTTGAGCTGTTCCATTCCCTTCAGGTCGACAAATGTTATCTCGAGGTAGAGTGGGCGTCTCGTCTTTATCAGGTGAGCTTCAGGGGGGCGATAGTGGAACCCAATCTGGTTTTCACGAAGTACGGGCCGCACCTTCGGTGATGAGGATGGGGACTGATCCAGGGGAACCCACGATTTCTTGTCCGGAGCCAATTGCCACGGACCGTGGTCGACTACTTCCCGTGTGCGGTTCGCCAGGAAATGGCGAAATGAGTCATCGGTCAACTCGAGGCGTGCGGCAAGCCGGATGTCATCATCGCGGTCGTAGAGGAAGGCTGCAATCTCCCGCGCACCGTCTCTCGCATATCTTCGGTCATTACCGTTGTCTGCTTGGAAACCCGCTTCCCCATCGATTGAGCGTTGTGGCGGGCCAGCCAGGAAGAAACGAGAAGAGGAATCGCCATGACAACGATCAGCAGCACGATCAGCTTCGTCCTCAGACCGGGCCACGAGCCGCGGGGCAGGAGCTCGTCAAAAAACGCCCATCTCTTCATTGAACGCTCCCTCCCTTTGGTGAGTCGCTCTCTGCCAATTCACAGGAACCGCTGCCGTGCACGCGGCCTCTCCACCGCGCGAACCGGCATAGGTGTGTCCGGTCCTCTTACGGTCACCTCGTCCCGGCATGTTCCCGATGCCGATCTCTCTACCGGGTTGTCCGAACACAACCGCACCCCGACGGCTCGCCCTCATGGCGCTTCATGTCCCGTGAGCCGCCATGCCCCTCGCCCGCGCCATTCAGACGAAACATTCCGAAAAGGATAGCTATGTTATTCTCACAGATTGTATTCGGAGCCGGTTTCCTAGTCAAGGAGCCTGAATCGCCTCGTGTCACCGCCGACTCTTCCCCTCGCGGAGGTCGTTCCAGGGAAAGGGAAGCCGGCCCTGAAACCCATCCGCCATCAGAGCCCGGCCGATGTGCGCGGCACTGATCCCGCGTCCGCGAAGCCGCAGCCGGAGGTGTCCGACGGGGTGGGCTGGTGGCGGAGGCGATTCCCGGTCCGAAAAGCTACGATACTGTAGGTCACAAACACAATTCATACGAAACTGTAGGAAATGGATCGACCTTCCCGGCCTGCTGAAAGTAGATATTCACCCAACATAATTCATGATTTATATCAAAGCCTCTCTCTGGCGCGATTATTGCTCCCCTATGGGCGGGGAGATTTGTCCGAGAGAATTGCTCTGTCCCCGCGACCGTGCGTCAAGAGAACCGGTGGAAGTTGTCTCTTGATATCGAACAGGTAAGCTTGATGAGGTCCCTGGAGATAAGCAGCGCACAGGCTCCGGCCGGAGCACGCGCGAAGAGCTGTTACGCAACGACGGGCCGTTCATGCAGAGCGCCTTGACAAAGCCTTCTCTCCGGATCAACTACGCGGTCGATGAGATGAACACAACTATTGCGCAACTGAAACTCAAGGTATTGTCCAACGTGAGCGAAGTGGTGGGCCATGCCCTGGACCTACGTCAGAGTCTCGCACATATACTCGAGATCCTCTCCCGTGAGCTCTCCATGAAACGAGCTACGATCACCCTCAAGCGGGAAGAATCTCCGGAACTGGCTATAGCGGCATCGCATGGAATGACGACCCAGGAACAGAGCCGCGGTGTCTATCGGCTCGACGAAGGAGTCACAGGACTGATCTTCACCACAGGCAAACCCTTTGTCGTGCCTGACGTGAGCAAAGAACCGCTGTTCCTGAACAAGACCGGCGCGAGGGCGATCGAGAAGGACGGACTCTCATTCCTCGGTGTGCCCATCATTCTCCACAACAAGACCGTCGGGGTGCTGAGTGTCGACCGGCTGTTTGACACGGATGTCTCCTTTGAAGAAGATCTTCAGTTCCTCACCGTGCTTGCCGGTCTTATTGCCCAGCTCATCAGCTTGAATGATCAAGTCAGAGCTCGGGAACGGGTGCTCCTCCAGGCAAACAAATCTTTGAAGAAGGATCTCTCCGGAAAGTTTCAGAGCTTCTTTGGCTTGGCTCAGAGTCCGGTTATGGAGAAGATCCAGAAGGTAGTCAGGAAGGTGGCGGAGACCGACGCGACGGTGTTGCTGTTGGGTGAATCCGGTACCGGGAAGACCCTTGTAGCCCAGATCATCCATGAGCTCAGCCCGAGATCGAGGTACGCCTTTGTACAATGCAACAGCGCGGCTTTACCGGAAAGCTTACTCGAATCGGAGCTTTTCGGGTACGAGAAAGGAGCATTCACCGGCGCAAATGAAAATCGAATGGGTCGAGTTGAGGAAGCAGACAAAGGAACCCTCTTCTTGGACGAGATCGGCGAGCTCTCGCAGTCCATTCAGGTCAAGTTCCTCCGGTTCCTCCAGGACAGGCAATTCGAACGTCTGGGAAGCACAAAGACCCGAAGTGTGGACGTACGGATCGTAGCAGCCACCAACAGGGATCTTGAACAGGGTGTCAGGGAAGCGACATTCAGAGAGGACCTCTACTACAGACTCAATGTTTTCCCGATTTACCTCCCGCCGCTTCGTGCCCGCAAGGAAGACATGGAGATGCTGGTGGGGTTCTTTGCGAGGAAGTTCTCCCGCAAGTACGGGTGCAACCTGGAATTTACCCGGAACGCGATAGATGCTCTCAAAAATCATCCCTGGCCGGGGAATGTACGTGAGCTCGAGAATCTCCTCGAGCGTTTGGCTATCATGTGGGAAGGCGGGCCCATTGGTTTTTCTCAGATAGTGCCGTACATTTCTCATGCGCCCAGACCTCAAGGACCGACAGACCGCGACCTCGCAGCCTCTCCTTCTCAAGGGACGGAGGATACTCTGCAAGATACGGAGAAACGCCGCCTGATCCGAGCGCTTGAGACGAATAGCTGGGTCCAAACCCGTGCCGCGCAGGAACTGGGAATCACGTTGCGTCAAATCGGATACAAAATCAGGAAACACCGGTTGGAGGATATGGTCAAGACCCGTAGAAGGGGGCAGGGTTTCCAGGAGATTGTGCCCCCACCGTCTGTTGGTGCTGAATAGGACGGGTGCCCGGTTCCTTAGCCAACCGGGGCATCCCTTTGCTCATCGACTCTCCTCGACGATATCGTCATTGACGAACCGCTCCCGGCCTCATAATTCTGCATAATGCAGAACCAGTGGCATATCCCTCTCTTCCCCCCCGAGCTTTAGAATCATTCAAAAGCATCAGCTCTTTCGGGCCGTTTTCTCTCCCCTTCTTTATTATCGAGCCGTCGTTGACGGCTTGCACCCGGATGAGCTCACCTGTTGCTTCGCCAGGTCGGGAACCGGGTGACGCTGATTGGCCGCAACAGGCATGCGAAATTCTCCGGGCCTGCATTTCTTGAATGCCAAGACTGGTTGTTGGGTTTGCTCGTTTACATAAATGGCATGCTCTTGTTTACATTTTTGTAAACAACCCCTGGGCCGACTTACGGCGGGGAGAGATACCGCCAATGAACTTTTAATTGTAACCATTCGTTATCTCTATGATATAAAGCTAACCTCAGTTTTCAAGGTCCAATTGGCACACCTGTTGCTTCGTCTGTAACAAAACTACAAGAGAAGTGCAGGTGCGTATTATGAGAAAAGTGGCAATTTACGGAAAAGGCGGCATCGGCAAGTCCACAACCACCCAGAACACGGTGGCCGGTCTCGTGGAGCGAGACAGAAAGGTCATGGTCGTGGGCTGCGACCCGAAGGCTGACTCCACCAGGCTACTGCTGGGCGGCCTCGCTCAGCGGAGCGTACTGGACACACTGCGTGAAGAGGGAGAAGAAGTAGAGCTTGAAGACGTCCGCAAAATCGGATTCGGTGACGTTTTGTGCGTGGAATCCGGCGGTCCCGAGCCGGGAGTGGGCTGCGCGGGCCGAGGCATTATTACGTCAATCAATCTCCTGGAATCGCTGGGCGCGTATGAGGAGAATGAGAAGCTGGATTATGTGTTCTACGACGTCCTCGGTGACGTGGTCTGCGGCGGGTTCGCCATGCCCATTCGCGAGGGCAAGGCGCAGGAGATCTACATCGTTGTGTCCGGGGAAATGATGGCCATGTACGCGGCCAACAACATCTGCAAAGGGATCAAGCGGTACGCGGAAGCAGGAGGGGTCCGGTTGGGAGGCCTGATCTGCAACAGTAGGATGGTCGATAATGAAGAGGATATGATCAAGATCTTTGCCGATCGGCTGGGCACGCAGATGCTCTATTTCCTTCCCCGGGACAACATGGTCCAGAGAGCTGAAATCAATCGCAAAACCGTGATCGACTTCGACCCGGAATCTGAGCAGGCCGGACACTATCGCAACCTCGCCACGCGGCTGGATGAGAACGACACTTTTGCGATCCCCAAGCCCATGCAAACGGACGAGCTTGAAAAGATACTCATGGAATTCGGGCTCTTCAACTGATCCGGCCCATGGTGCTCGAATAGGGCCTTGAGCGCAGTGAAACAGGAAAGGATAACCACATGATAATGGTCAGAGCAATAGTCAGGCCGGAAAAGAGCTCTGCAGTGATGCACGCCCTCTTTGAAGCGGGATATCCGGCCGTAACGAAGGTCGAGGTCTCGGGCCGAGGCAAGCAGCGGGGCCTTAAGCTGGGAAAAATCGTGTATGACGTCTTGCCGAAAGAGCTTCTCATCGTGGTCTGCTACGAACATGAAAAGGAATTCGTCATCCGGGCCATCCTCGAAAGCGCCCGGACAGGAGAAGAGGGAGCGTTTGGAGACGGAAAGATCTTCGTCACACCTGTTGACGAATCGTACACCATCTCGAGCGGCTCGCTGGAAACATAAGCCACGGTGACCGACGAGGTAACTCATGAAAGAAGTAATGGCCATCATCAGGCAGAACAAGATCAACCAGACAAAAAACGCCATGATTGAAGCCGGATTCCCTGCTGCGACGGCAGTCCGGGCATTGGGACGAGGAAGGCGACCCGTGGAGCCCGAGCTCCTGGAGGCCATTAACCGGAATCCCCGGGACAGCGCGGAGGTCCTCCCGACATTGGCTCAAGGCGGCCGGTTGTATCCGAAGCGGCTTGTGCTCATGATCGTTCCGGATAATCGTGTGTCCGACCTGGTGAGCGCCCTGATCAAGGCCAATCAGACGGGCTCTCCGGGTGACGGCAAAATCTTTGTCTCGCCTGTGTTCGATACCATCAGGGTAAGAACCGGTGAACAAGGCCAAGATGCTATTGATGAAATGAATGGATCAGGAGGGAAGTCCTAATGTCCGGTCCAAGACTCAAACAATCCCCGTCAATTGATCCGGAGGAGTTCATCGACGAGGTATGCGGTCTTTATCCCACGAAAGTGGCAAAAAAACGACGCAAACACATGGTCGTTCGTGTTGACGACGAAAAACAGCAGATTGATGCGAACTCGAGAACGGTCCCCGGCATCATTACCCAGCGGGGATGCTGTTTTGCCGGTTGCAAGGGTGTGGTCATAGGCCCCATCGGAGACATCGTGCATCTGGTGCACGGTCCGGTAGGATGCTCCTTTTACTCATGGAATACCCGGCGAAACCTTTTTAGACCGCGGGAAGATAAGCAGGACTACTCCAAATACTGCTTCACCACCGACATGCAGGATCAGGATATCATATTCGGTGGCGAGAAAAAGCTCAGAAAGGCCCTGGAGGAAGCCTATGAAATCTTCCATCCCAAGGCAATCAGTGTTCACGCCACCTGCCCGGTCGGCTTGATCGGGGACGATATCCAGTCGGTGGCAAGAGAGATGAGCGACAAACTCGGCATTAGCATTCTTGCCTTCAACTGTGAGGGGTATAAGGGCGTCAGCCAGTCCGGCGGTCATCACATTGCCAACAACAAACTCTTCCAACAGGTTGTCGGCGCGGACGATACCCGAGAGCAAGAAGGCTGTTACCTGAACATCGACGGTGAATACAACCTCGGCGGTG
>JARRRG010000151.1:0-5612 GCA_037380965.1 Deltaproteobacteria bacterium | reverse complement strand
CTTCCGTAGCATACTCCGAGGAACGTTGTCCAGTGTTCCAAGAGAGAGAGTTCGGGGGGGAGTCGAGCCAGCACTGACGGGCGCGTCAGAGCCCGAGGACGGTGTGCGGGAATCGATGGCACGAAAAAAAGCTTGACATGATTGCCGGTGCGCGTAAACTAGGAAACCAAACTAGTTTCCAAAGGGACCGAAAGGCTCCTACCCGCTCGGCAAACCCTATATATCCGGTCCACCTTCGTCTTGTGCCATCCTCGGCCGCAGATCTCAGCTCTCGAGAGAGAAAGGAATCTTGCGTGCCTCCCAAACGGGTTTACGAGGCGAATGTCATGCAAAGTCCGTAAGAAGGAGGGAGTCAGATGAAACAGTGGGACATAACGGTTCTCTATCTGGGAAAGATCACCGCCAATCTCTCATTTGTGTGGCCCGTAGGCATGCCGCCGCTTGAGAACGATTTTCCCATGAGCGCGCCTTACCTCGGTTTTCTGCTTCGCAGTGACAGGCAAAACATTCTCGTGGACACGGGCATTTCGGAAAAATTCATCATTGACGGCAAGGCGTGGGGCGCACTTCCGGCTGAGGGTGGGAGAACATTTCTCAAAGAAGCCCTCGAAAAGGAAGGGATCGGTCCCGAGGAGATCCAAAAGGTCGTGTACACCCATCTCCACAACGATCACGCGGCCAACTGTCAGCTTTTCAGCAATGCATCCATTATCTTCCAGAAGGACGAGTGGCAGAACCTGTTGGAGCCGTTGCCCGTGCAGAATCTGAGAAGGGACTATGACCCGGACCTGGTCAATGAGCTGAAAGCCGCGAACACACTCCGGGTTGACGGCGACCTCGACCTTGAGGAGGGCGTGAAACTCGTGAAGACGCCGGGGCACACCGCGGGAAGTCAGTCAGTGGCCGTGAACACGGGGAAGGGCGTGGTGGTGCTGGTGGGAGATTTGTGTCTCTTCGATTTCATGATGTTTCCCGGTCTCACTGAGATCGTCGACATGGAGGGGAATGCCCATCCCATACCTCCGGCGCCTCCGGTGTTCGGTCCCGCAATCCCCCATACGCTCACGTACAACTTTTACGACTTCTACGACAGCATCTACAAGGTCAAGGCGATAGCCTCCCGGAACGAACCGGGGTTCGTTATCTCCGGGCACGAGCCGTCCCTGGTCCTGAATGGCATATAACGATTGGTGAACAAACGCGGAAAGGAGCGAGAGGCATGATTGTCAGAAAGCTGGAAGAGGTCGAGAAGATCGATGTGGGCAAGCCCTTCGGCCTGCCCGACGGCATGATGATCATTCAGTGGATTTTCAGCAACGAGGTCGGGGACGAGAAGTACCATCACCGGCACGCGGTGAGGAAGTACACGTTGCAGCCGGGACTGCCGCTGGAGAAAGTCCCCTTCCACAATCACACGTACGTGCAATCCCCGTTCATTCTCTCCGGCCGGATGGTCTTTGAGACCGAGGGGGGTGAAAAGGTTGAGGTCGGCCCCGGAGACTCGGTGATCTTCTATGAGGACGAGCCCCATCGCGGCACGGTAGTGGGTGACGAGCCCGTGGAGCTGCTCTGCGTGATTGATTGCCCGGGGGACGGGACAGACTGCATTCCGGAAAAGCCCACGGGCGTTGAATGCGGCTAACGGCTGAGCTCGGCCGGCAGGGCTGCATCCGGCCGTGATCGATGTTATGCCGGGGGAGCGGTCCCCGGCCATTCCTTATTTCTGCAATCTCAGGAAGGGAGGCCTGCAATGATTGACACCATAATGCCTCGGCGCATATGCGTCCGTCTCATCGCGATCGCCATCGCACTCACTCTTCCTTTTCTCTTTTCAACCGCGGCCGATGCCGGGGGAAAGAAGGTCATCTCTCTGAAGGTAGGTATGGCCAAGCCCATCCAGGCCGGCAAGGCATTTTCCATTGTGCGGGATATCTTCGTTGCCGAGGTTTCCAAGAGGGTGGAGAAGGAAACCGACTACAAAATCCAGTGGACCCAGGCGTACGGCGGTACCGTGGCAAAGGACGGGGAGGTGCTCGAGGCGGTCCAGATGGGCCTTTTGGACATAGGCTACGTGATCTACCTTTTCGAGCCGGCCAAGCTGTTCCTGCATAACTTCGGCTACTTTGTCCCCTTTTCCAGCCCGGACCAGCCCATGGTAAACAGGATCACGAAGAAGCTCTTTGCGAAATTCCCTGTCATGACCGAGGTATTCGAAAAGAAGTACAATCAAAAGATGCTCTGCTCGGTCCCCGCCACCAGTTACCAGCTCATCACGACCTTCCCCGTAAAGACGATTTCCGATCTGAAAGGGAAGAAGATTGCCGCGGGCGGGCCCAACCTCATCGTGCTCAAGCCCGTTGGCGCCACCCCGGTTCAATCGGCCATCGGCGAGGGGTACACATCCTTCAAGACGGGAGTGTACGACGGATGGCTCATTATCGAATCGATCATGGCCGGGCTCAAGTGGCCTGAAGTCGCGCCGTACGTGACCATTATCAATCTGGGAGCCCCTCCGGCCGTTGCCCTCACCGTCAACCTGAAGACGTACAAGAAGCTTCCTGCCAAGGTTCAGACCATCCTCAAAGAGTCGGCTCTCCTGATGGCCAAAAAAGGGTGCCGGGAAATGGCCGCGGACACCAAGAAGATTCGCGGGCTGCTCACGAAGATGGGGGCCACGGTTACGGTGCTCCCTCCCAAGGAACGGCAGAAGTGGGCCGATCTTCTCCCCGACGTGCCCAAGATAAAGGCAAAAGAGGCTGACGCCAAGGGACTCCCCGGTACGAAGCTCATCAAGCGGTATATCGAGCTGGAGGAGCAGTCCGGATACGTCTTTCCCCGGCAATGGTCGCTTGATTAGCGAATCCTGGTCGCCGAATCGTTCGGGGCGGGATGCCTCCCGCCCCGATAGCCGGCTGATACAACTGACCAGGCTCTTCCCGAGCTGTCACCGGAAAGGGGGAGGTGTATGCAAGGGCTGACAAAAACGTACGAGAGCCTTGTCACCGGGCTGCACATACTTGGATCGGGAGTGGTCTTTATCCTGATGCTCATTATCGTGGGTGATGTGGTGGGCAGGGCGTTCTTCAATCATCCTATTACGGGCGCTCCGGAGCTGGCGAGGGTATCGCTCGTCAGCGTGCTCTTTCTCGGTTTGGCCAAGACACTGCGCATGGGCAAGCACATACGGGCCACCCTGCTGTTGAACCGAGCCTCGCCGGTGGTAGCGGCCGGCCTTGACCTCCTGGCGAATCTTCTCGGATTGTTCGTATTTGTTCTCCTCTGCTACTCGTGTTGGGGGTTGACCGTGGAAGCCTGGGCGGTGGGAGAATTTGAAGGCGCGGGAGCGTTGCGCGTTCCCACCTATCCCCTTCGCACGCTGATCCTGGTTTGCAGTTTCCTGACGATGATTCAATTTGCCGTAAACGTATTCGAGGCCGTACGGCTTCTGGGACGGGAAGCGGGGCTGGACAAGTGGATCCGTTCCTAGTCGGCTTGTTGAGCGTGGGGTTCATTATCCTCGCCGTGATCATCGGCGTGCACATCTCTATTGCGCTCGCGGTCGTGAGCATCTTTGGGCTCTGGATGATTCTCGGAGATTTTTCCATTCCCGCGCACATGCTCGGTTCAGCCGCGTTCCACGGCGTATTCAATTACGCCTTTTCCGTGCTTCCCATGTTCGTGCTCATGGGCTTCCTGGCGAATCTCTCCGGGGCCGCGGAGGAGGCGTATGACTTTGCCGCGACCATTCTGGGTCGTCGTCGGGGCGGCCTGGCGATTGCCACGGTGGTCGCGAACGCCGTTTTCGCTGCCGTAACCGGCATAAGCGTGGCCTCGGCCGCGATGTTCAGCCGGGTATCGCTCAAGCCCATGCTGCGGCACGGGTATGACAAGAGCCTGAGCCTCGGGACCATCGCGGGGAGCTCAATCCTGGGAATGCTGATCCCGCCGAGTGTGCTGCTTATTCTCTACGGGATCGTGGCCCGGGAGTCCATCGGCGCTCTGTTCACCGCGGGGATTCTACCGGGACTCGTTCTTGCCCTGGTGTATTCCCTGGGCATCTGGATGATGGTCAAGTTCCGGCCCTCCCTGGTGAAAGGGGGAGGGATCGAACCCGATTCCGTTCCCGCGGGACAGTCATTCGTGGTGACGATGGCAACCAAGACTCTGCCAATAATTATCCTCATTCTCCTCGTTCTCGGGGGCATCTACACCGGCGTCTTTACCCCGACCGAGGCCGGTGCGGTAGGCGCATTCGGCGCATTCCTCCTCGCAATCGCCAAGCGGCGCATGACGCTCTCGGCCCTCTGGAACATTCTCCTGGAGACGGGGTACGTTACCGTAAGCATCCTGTTTATTCTCGTGACCGCGAACATGTATTCCCGCATGGTGACAATCAGCCGTCTTCCCGTTCAACTGTGCGCATTGCTCGGCGGCGCCAATCTTCCGCCGATTTTGTTGATCGTATTCTTTGTGATCGTACTCATACTTCTCGGCGCGATTCTGGATTCGACGTCCATCATCCTGATTACCGTCCCCATTATGCTTCCGGTGGTGAAAGCGGTGGGATACGACGCCATCTGGTTCGGGATCGTGTCAATTATTGCCATAGAGACGGGTCTCATCACCCCGCCCTTCGGATTGGTCGTGTACACAATGAAGGCAACGCTGGGCGAAGAAGTGACCGTGGAGCAAATTTTCAGGGGATCGACCCCGTTTCTCCTCATGATGCTCCTCGTGCTCGCCCTGGTAATCGCATTTCCCGGCCTGAGTCTGTGGATACCGGGATTACTCTAGGTACCGATTCGTATCCGCTGGACTTCATATGTAAAAATGCGACAGGATGGGTCTGCGGGTGAATCGTGAGACCAGTGGCGCGTCCGCTGGTGGTGACGCGGCAACACCTGGTGACCGGGCCGAATCATCGGCCTTCCATGGTGCAGGATATGGGGGGGCGGCAGCCTGACCTTCAAAAAAAGAGACGGCGGTGCATGGAAATGAACGAAAAGAGCAATCGGATCCTGGATGTGGCCAAGGCCAGATTCGAGCGATTCGGCGTGAAGAAAACCACGATGGATGAGATAGCAAAGGACGCGGGCATCTCGAAAAAGACGGTGTACGAGCATTTCAGGAGCAAAGAGGATCTCTTTAACTCCGTGTTCATACGCGAAGCTCTCAAATCCAAGGCCCTCGCGCTCGAGAGGTTGGCCGAGGTGGAGGACCCTCTCGAGCAAATCGAGCAGGTGCTGCGCCTTGCCGTAGACTACCATTGGCGGGATTCATTCATGATTCAAGTGCTCAGAGACGCGGACGGTCTGTACACCCCGTACCTCGACGATCAATATCGCCTCCAAGTTGAAGACGCGGTCCTCAATATGATTTCCTCGATACTTCAGGAAGGGGTCGAGCGAGGACGCATACGGGAGATGGATACGCGCGCGGTTGCGTACTTCTTCTTCAAGTTATTCCAGTCCTTCACCTTTGCCAAGACCGCATCACTCAAGGGCGATGCAAAGGACCTCGAAGAACTGGTAAACTTCATTATGCGCGGCATAAGCAAGTGATAACCGCGGCCGGCCACGGGAAGCGGGAAATACCGACCTCTCCCTTGGAAC
>JARRRG010000150.1:0-7421 GCA_037380965.1 Deltaproteobacteria bacterium | reverse complement strand
TTCCCTTTCCATGCCGCCCGGGGTATACTGGCTCGGTTGGGGCTTGCACAATCAGGCAACGGAGAGCGAAGCCACAGGAGAGCTCCTGGAGGAGCGGAGTGCGAGCACACACCCGCATGTTCCTTTTCTTGACGGACAGGAGGCAGTTTCATGATGCGTGACGTTCCTCACACCGAGCTTGCAAAAGCACAGGCAAACGGCATTGAGATCGCGTACGACACGTTCGGGAATCCCGGCGACCCTCCCCTTTTGCTCATCATGGGGCTCGGTGCGCAGATGATCCACTGGGACGAGGAATTCTGTAAGCGGCTTGCCGCCAGGGGCTATTGGGTGATCCGGTTCGACAACCGTGATGTGGGACTCTCCACACACTTTCATGACGCGGAGGTACCCGACATTCCCGCGGTGATGGAACGATTCCTTCGCGGAGAGCCTGCATTCATACCGTATACGTTGAAGGATATGGGGGAAGACGCAGTGGGGCTCCTCGACGCTCTCGGCATTGAGTCGGCGCATGTGGTGGGGATTTCCATGGGCGGCATGATCGGTCAGCTCATCGCGATCCACTTTCCCGAGCGGATACGTACGTTGACCTGTCTCATGTCCACTACCGGCGAACCAGGGCTTCCGCCGCCGACTCCTGAGGCCATGTCCGTGTTGATGACCCCGCTGCCAACCGAGCGGACAGCGTACATTGAAGATTCCGCGAGGATCTGGCGCGTCATCGCGGGCCCCAAGTTTCAGCATGATGATTCACAGGCGCGAAAGTGGGCGGAATTGGCACATGACCGCGGCCTCAATCCCGACGGGATCGCGCGGCAGATGGCTGCGATAACGGCATCAGGCGGCAGGAGGAGGGCCCTCGAATCCGTCGCGGTGCCGACTCTGGTCATTCACGGGGACGGCGATCCCCTCCTGCCTCTGGAATGCGGCAAGGATATCGCGGATGCAATCCCCGGTGCGAAATTGATGATCATCGAGGGCCTCGGCCACGCACTCCCAGAAGCCGTGTGGACCGAAGTCATAGACGCGATCGCCGAGCACGCGCACTAGCAATGGTCTGGTATAGCGGTTGCCAGGAGTTGTGACCGATTTCGACCAATGTGTTGGTACTGCAACCAGAGGTTGGGTCAACGATGGGGCGGTATGGAGGTGAGATTCTCCCCTCCCAACCTACTGGATCAAAGCCTTACCCATGGTATTCCCAAGTGATCCGAGGCGAAGCCACGGAGGGATTACTCCTGAGCCAGAACTTTCAAGGGGCAACGAGGACTCGAATGCAGGGAGGCGTTTTGTAAGGCGAATCGGACATCTTTTTAGACACTTGTTATAAGCGCGCACGGTCTGCTCGATGAAGGTCGCGTGCATACCTGCGACAGCAGGGTATGATCGATTGGTATCCGAACGCTTTCCGGGGATCTGCGGTTGGAGCTGACGTTTCGCGGGTGTTGAATATCGCGGGAGAACCCCTGCCCCATCAGTCATCGAGCCACGGAGAGGGCACTGACAGTATCGGATGCGTGAGCTCGGTTCCGAAATGCTCACGATAGGGAACGCATTTGCTCAAAAGCATGAAACATATTTTGGACGCGACAACCTCTTCTTCGTCCAGGCTGTCAAAATTTCCCCCGCCCTTGGAAATAATGAGATCCGCGTCCTGCACCAATGCTCTCATCTCCTGAGAGCACCGGGCAAGCAGTGTGCCGGGCACGGGTCCGTCAATGCCGTTCTCGATCACCCGTGCCGATTCGTCCATCCGAACCTGCTTTGCTTCGAGGAGCGTGACGTCATTGAGCGTCGGAATGAGCCCCGAGGTTTTTGAAGTGGCCTGCATGAAAATCTCTTCAGCCTTTGGCGATGGTGATCCTTTCAAGTCATTAAAGGAACGACAGAACCAGAAAGCATTGGACATTCAGCCATGGCTCAGGTCGCTGGTGAACGAGTCGGACGAGCCATGGCTGAATGTCCAATGCTTTCCGGTTCTGTCGTTCCTTCAATGACTTGAAAGGATCACCATCGCCAAAGGCTGCCGAGATTTTCATGCAGGCCACTTCAAAAACCTCGGGGCTCATTACATTCCATTCCTCGCCCCTCAAGGCCGGGATCTGGAGGAGGTCGGAGAACAGACCCCTCACGACTGTCTCATCCGAGGTGAGCCGCCGTATTGCAGACAGCGCGGCCTTGTAGTTACAGAGGATGCAATCGGGCTTCAGCAGCATGTCACAACTCCGCAGGTCGGGAGCTCCTCTTTGACGACAAGGGAGCTCCGCGGACCGGAACTTTTCTTGGATGGGATCAACCACTCGACGCGGCATGGAACCGTCCGAGCCTCGACCTTGTCCGGCGGCTCGTCCCATGACGGGAAACAGACGTTCAGGTGAACCGACGTCATGTTCCATACATTATCACATCACGTCGGCCCGTGTCAGTCAACTCGTTCCGGTACGATTCCCGCGTCCCGCACGCGTGAGCTCCGTGGCAGAAACAGACGCGTCATCGACAAGAAGGATCGCCCGTACTTCAGGTGAAGTGCTGCGGGCATAAGCGTTCAGTCTCGAGAAGTGCATCCAAAGCCCTCAGAACTACCTGAAATCGTGCACGAATCATCCGATCTCCCGTCACACCGCTTGTCTCGGGAGCCCGGTTGATTCTACCGTATCGCGAGTCAGCGTCCATGAGAGCAGCGACGGAGCTCGCGAGTCTGTCACGTCGTCATGTGGCTCTCTCCAGAATCGTGACCACACCGGTGTCACCATTCACGCGAACCTTGTCGCCGGTCTTTATCACCCGGGTCGCGTACCCGGTTCCGACGACCGCGGGCATATTGTACTCACGGGACACGATGGCCGCGTGGCAGCATGTGCCTCCGATATCGGTCACGCATCCGTTGATACTCTGAAAAGCAGGGGCCCCTGTAGGTGAGGTAGTCGAAACCACGAGGATTTCTCCGACCTTCAGCTCCGATATTACATCCAGGTCTTTACACACCCGGGCAGGCCCCTCTTTTACGCCCGAAGACGCAGGAAATCCCGTCAGCTCGGATATCGTGCCGGGCTCCACTTCCTTGGCCTCGAGCCAATTGTTGATCGTGTCCGTGGTAATGCCCCACATCGCGATTGCGAACGGCTCGGTCATGGCGTCGGGCGCGGGCCCCAACGCAGGAGGAGCTTCCCAATCCCTGAGTATGGCGAGGATTTCCTTTCGACGGGCAATCTTGTCCGGCCAATAATAGGTGCTGGTTGCCGGAGTGCCGATGGCCCATCCCGAACAGAGGTCATAGAGCACTTCGGGTATTTCGTAATGGTTGAAATAGAAAATGTCGTCCTTGTCATTGATCACGCCGTGGTTCACCATGAGTTGCCCGAGCTCACGCATCTTCCGGAAGAAAATTGCATGCTCGTAGTTACTGCAGTACCACATGTGGTCTTCTGCATAGGGAGCGACGGTCACCGCTACGGCCTGCATCTGGTCGAACGTCTTTCGATCCTCGTCGGTGGTAATCAGCTTGCGGTACTCGGCTACCATCCGCTCGCGATCTTCGACAATCTTTGTGCGTGGCCGCGTGATCGATTTACCGAGTTTGAGCGTCTCAATGTATCGTTTGATGTTGGCCAGGGGAGCGTCGAGGTTCTCGTTCCACGTGGGTTCGTGATGGTACCACCCAATTCCGCATGACATTTCGAACCAGGGGTAACGGACCGCGTCGAAAGACTGCAACCATTGCGCACCCCGCTCTGTCGACCCGATCTTGGCCGGCACTTGCTCCCAGTGGTCACAGGAGAGGATCGCGTCAGCCAGCCCGGAATCCAGGGCTGACTGTGCAAGTTTTTGCAGTTCTTCCGGCGGCTGGAACAGTTTGGAATCAAAACCGGCCAGCATTTGACCGATTGCCTTGTCGCTGATGTCAGGGAAGAGCTGGCGCATGGTGTCGATGTACACCACGTCCGCGCCGTACGCCAGGTTGAGCAGTTCGAAATGATATTGCCATGACAGGTAAATGACGTCCCAGAACCGGTTGTACTCTTTGAGCAGGAGGTAGCTTTGGCCGTAACCTCGGCCCTCGGTGACCGTGGACTCCGGCTCGACATCGGGAAGGTCGACGAATTGGACTGATTCCATGTCATCGACGATCTTTTCCATGCGTCTGTTCCACCGTTCAAAGATCTCGGGCCAATTCTGGTAGTAGTGACCGGCCCTCTGCTCGAAGATTGCCGCCCTCTGTTCGATCTCTTTCGGGTCTTCCACCGGATGACTGGTGAGGTAGATGTACCCATTGTAGATCCGCTGATCTATCCCTCGGGCCGGAGGCACGAGGTAGATACGGTTATTGGCCTGGGACAGCGTGAGGCGCCACATGTCGTGGGAATAGCAATCCAGCGGGCTCACCGCGTAGGGCACGTGCACGCTGTCCAGGAACCAGAAACGAGAGCGCTCGTATTCCACCTGCTTGGGATTGTCCTTTGAAAAGACCAGGTGGGCGGGGTACATCTCCCTCCAGCCTTCCGTGCCGGGAATGTCCGGCATCTCGCTCGGGATGGGAAAACTTCTGCCTTTCGACATCTCGTCCTCCTTCTTGCTGACGGCGTCTGGTTGCTTTGATTGGTGAAAATCACGACACTTCTCTGACCAAAGCTCCGAACCATAAGCAGACACGCGATCTCAGTCGATCACCTGCCGCCCGTATCCCATAACGTCATCACCCCATAGGAAGAGGCGGTTGAAAGCCGATGTCCTCCCCACGAGCGATCTCACGGACCGGTGTAAACCGGTATCCGGCTTGTTGAACGGACACACCCGTATACAGACCGTGCAATGGGCGCGGTTCTTGAACCACCATCGGATGCATCGTTCAGCATTCACCGGCCATTTGCGGATATTCACGTTGTTGGAAATGTTATTGTGCTCCGCGGTCCGCTCGCCGCGTTTCAAGGCCTGGCCCGGACACTTCTGCGCACACCTCTCGCAGGTTTCACAGAAAGCCTGGACCCCCAAATCCACCGGTTTGTCGTGCACGAGCGGCAAATCGGTGAACACTTTGCAGATCCGCACACGCGGACCGTATTTGTCGGTGATCAGTATCCCATTCCGTCCCAGCTCGCCGAGCCCCGCGTCCACCGCGAGCGGGATGGACAGAGCCGTGTCATTGCCCGAGGGCATGGCATGGTATCCTAGTTCCTGAACGAACCGGGCCATCGATGGCGCGATAAAACCCATCTTGGAATATGCCAGGTCTGTGGCGGCTTCCACCGCGGGCGATCTCCGGATGTGCTGATAATCCATCTCAACGGCCATGACGATCACGTTCGTAAAGTATCCGGGGAGCTCGAGCGGCTCGCCCACACGACCGCCAAGCCCGAGCTGCACGCTGTGGTCTCCCCAATGTGAATAGACCCACAGTCGATTCAGGGAGGCTATGCCTACCAGGTCCGCACCGAACCATCGCGCGGTCCTCTTGATCAGATCGGTCATCTCCTCGACGTTCGTAACTTCCACCGGTTCCCGCGCGGGCTCGATCTCCCTCCCGTGGAGATGTTTGCGAGCCACGTAGTCGATGGTTCGACCGGCCCACCTCAGGGCATAGTCCGCGGGACCGTACCCCCGTTTTTCAGTACGACCCGGATCATAGGTGAAGATTCTGTGCACCGCGGACTTGGAGGAGCCGTCCTGCGGTATCATGTCCAAGGGGATAACCTCGCCCCTGTCCACTCTCGAGTACACGTGGTTGGACTCGTCAAACCTTTTCAGCTCGCCGACGATGAATCTCTTGTACGTTGGTTCAGAAACTCTTCTCATGATCCTGGCATCCTTTCATTTTCCACATGAGACCCTATGCCGAGACGCAGGTGTCGCAGATCGCCCTATGCCACAATTGAGCCGCCTGGTTGGTCAGCCGGTCCAGGCGAGGTAGAGGTTTGCAGGTCGGGATTTTCAGCGCCGCCGACCGGAGCGTCAGTTCGGGGGCGGTCGGCTCATCGGTTCACGGTTGAGATATCGGGAAAGCTCATGTTGCCGGACATCGCCCCGGTGCGCGATCAGTTTGGAGAGGCATGACCGTGAGCGGAGCAGCGGGTTATTTCCTAGGTTATTGGTAAATTTTCGCGCGGTGTTCCTTGACAAGTCAAGCGAAAAAATCTTAATATCAATTCAGTTTTCCTTAGTTCATATAAAAAGGGATGCCAACAAATGATCCTCAATATCAATCAGCTACGATCTTTCTATTCCGCGGCAAAACATAAGAGCGTCAAAATGGCCGCGCATGAGCTCATGGTCACGCCCCCGGCAATTACCATGCAGATCAAACAGCTCGAGGACACCATCGGAATGCGGCTCATGTTCAGGCACGGCAATTCCATCAGACTCACCGAGATCGGCGGAACACTCTTTAGGAAGGCCAAGACGGTTTTCCGGCAGATTCAAGACATGGAGAACTTTCTTGAAGACGTGTCCAGAGCCAAGTCCGGGATACTCAGGATCGGCTGTCCCCCTCCCCCTTCCAAATATATTATGCCTCGCTTGATCACGCACTTTAAGAAGACCTATCCGGACATAAAAATCATTCTCGATCAGGGCTCGAATTCTGAGATGATGAGAAGCATCTTCGAGCACCGCAACGAGCTCGCGGTCATTCGGCAACGTCCGGATGAAAAGCGACTGAAAGTCAGAGTGTTCGGCAGCGAGCCGATGGTTCTGGTCGCGGCGAGCCGGAGTAAGACCGTGCCCACGGATGAGATCTCGGTCACCCAGCTTTCCGACATCCCCCTGATCATGCCCCAGGAAGGCTCCGCGCACCGGGCCGTCGTGCTCGAATATCTCGAGCGCTTCAAGGTCACGCCGTTCATCGTGATGGAGCTGGCCAGCCTGGATCTTGTGAAGGAGCTCGTGAGGCAAGACAGCGGAGCCAGCTTTCTCGTCAGATCCGCGGCTCTGGACGGTCTCGAGCGCAATGAGTTGAAGGCTGTTCGCATTCTCGAGGGATCCCCGAGGCTCGAATACGGTATTGGATACCTCCGGCGCAAGTCACTGTCGCCGGCCGCGTGGGCTTTTATCCGGCTCTTGGACAGCGTGGAAGATATACTCCCCACCATTCAGTAGCCGTTTCCGGTCACCCGCATACCAGGGGAGTCTTGACGTTTCAGGGAAGAATATGCATCCCCGCGGCCTCTCACATGACATGGTCCCGGAGCGACACTTCAGTACCGTTCAGGTTCAGGTGAAAAGAGCTCCTTGTTCCATCCCGTTGGTTCAGCCTCACAGATGCTGACCGCGACGCTGCGACAGCGGATCGTTGGCGCGATATCCATCCTGGCTCCGTTGCTCAACATCCGGTTGAATTATCTTCTCCTGTCGTTGTTCCGGGTCGCGGGCATCGCGGTTTGCACGGTGATTGTCGCCGCGCAGGGCAGTGGGTATCAAGCCTGATG
>JARRRG010000149.1:0-5673 GCA_037380965.1 Deltaproteobacteria bacterium | reverse complement strand
CTGCCGAATGCCGGCAGTACACGATCATTCTGTTCGAAGAGCACCGTACATTGACGGCCGATCTATTCATTGCCTCTATCCTGAGGGAACTGGGCCACGTGTTGCGGGCCGGCCTCCGGACGATGAATGGCCCGCGTCGCGGTCCCAAAGGACGAGATTCAGGGAGATGCTGGAATGTCGTGCAGACGCTATGGTCTGGAGGTGGGGCCTACGGGACTACAGCATCCGTCACCTTTACGCGACCTACCCCGAGCATCGGGCGGAAGAAATAATTGCGCAGATCGGACGAATGCTGCTCCAGGAATACTTCCCTCGAGGCAAGGACTGTTAGGGCCGGCCAATCCTCGCCCGACCAGGGAATATTCGACAGCATGACTCTCGAGAGAAAACCTCAGTGCGCAACGGGATGACCTGTGTGCCGGCCACCTCCCAAGGAGATCAGATGAAATGGGAAACAACATACTATCCCGCCCTCGATGAACTGAGCTTGGCCGCGGCTCGCTTCATCCGCAATCTGGCCCGTGAGCGGATCGAGCGACGCGGTATCTTTACGCTTGTTCTTTCAGGGGGAAAGACCCCTCGCGGCCTGTACGAAATCTTGGCAGGGCCGGAATTTCAACATGCCATGCCATGGAGTGGAATCCACCTCTTTTGGGGAGACGAGCGATGCGTACCGCCTGACCACTCTGAGAGCAATTATCACATGGCCTTCGAGGCAATGATTTCGAGGACAGAGATACCGCCGCGTAACATTCATCGCATCCCCGCGGAAATGGACCCTCCTGAAGCTGCTGCCAGGCAGTACGCCCGGATACTGCGCGATTTCTTCTTCACCGCGGAAGAGCAAGGCATGAATCACGCACGACCCGGCACGAGCGAATCCCTTCCGTCATTTGATCTCATATTGTTGGGGATGGGCGAGGACGGCCACACAGCCTCACTCTTTCCCGGCGCTGGAGCGCTGGACGAGGACACGTTATGGGTCTCGGCCGTGCAGGACCCTGTGGGGAGCCCGCCAGTACCCAGGATCACGTTGACACTTCCGGTCATCAACGAAGCACAAAACGTGCTGTTCATGGTGGCCGGACCCGAGAAATGGGACGTGCTGCGGACCATAGTGGAAAGCCCGTCAAAGGCCGCTGCGCGATATCCCGCGGCAAGGATCAATCCGCGAGGCCGACTGCTCCTCTTTCACGACTGCGAGATCCTCGGATGAAATGAATGAGGCGAGGATCGCGCCTTTCTGTTTCCGGGGTCCCCCGAAACTCCGGCGCGATTGCCGCCGGCCTCTAACCTTTCATCATTGCCTGTGCTCGAGCCACAATGTTGTCCGCGGTGAAGCCGAAATGACTGAAGACCTGAGACCCCGGCGCGGACGCGCCGAAGTGATCTATTCCGATGACGGAGCCTTGATCACCAACCCAGCGGCTCCAACCCAGCGAGCACGCAGCCTCAACCGCGATGCGTTTCTTGACTGCGGGCGGCAGAACCTCGTCCTGGTATTCTTTCGGTTGGTCCTGGAAGATTTCCCAGCACGGCATGGAGATGACCCGTGCGTTGATGTTGTGTTCGCGAGCGAGTTTCTCCTGGGCCTCGAGGGCCAGATGAACTTCCGATCCTGTCGCGATGATGAGCATGTCGGGGCTACCGTCCACATCTGACAAGACGTATGCCCCTTTTGCCACTCCCTCACCACTGCCGAAACGGCTGGGATCGAATACCGGCAACTTCTGGCGGGTCAAAGCCATCGCCACTGGCTTGCGCCTTTCCAGAGCCACTCTCCATGCCGCCGCGGTCTCGTTCGCATCCGCAGGCCTGATCAGGGTAAAGTTCGGCATCGCTCTGAGTGAAGATAAGTGCTCGATCGGCTGATGAGTGGGGCCGTCTTCACCGACTCCGATGCTGTCATGGGTGAACACGAAAATCGAATGCGTATTCATGAGTGCCGAGAGCCTCAGGGCAGGTCGCATGTAGTCGGAAAAGATCAAGAAAGTTGCTCCGTATGGAATTACGCCCCCGTGAAGCGCCATGCCATTCACGATAGCTCCCATACCGTGCTCGCGCACTCCGAAGTGGATATTGCGGCCGCCGTGGTTCTCGTACCCTTGATCATCGGAGCCCGCGATCATGGTCTTCGTGGAGGGAGCGAGGTCAGCGGAGCCCCCGAGAAGATACTCGACTCGCTGCGCGATGGAGTTGAGAACCTTTCCTGACGCGGCGCGCGTCGCCATCGGCCCATCCTCCGGTGTGAACGTGGGAATCCCGCTGTCCCAATCCTGCGGCAGCTTGCCGTTGAATTGGCGGTCAAAGCTGTCCCCTTCCGACTGGTGACTCTTGCGGTAGTCCTCGAACTGCGCCCGCCAGGACTCCTCCAGCCTTCGACCCTCCTCCACGGCCAACCGCATGTGTGAAAGAGCCTCGGCCGGAACATAGAAAGGCTGATCCTGAGGCCATCCGAAATTTTCTTTGGTGGCCCGGAGTGCATCTTCACCAAGAGCCTCACCGTGAGCGCTCGCGCTGTCCTGTTTGGGGCTGCCGTACCCTATATGGGTGCGCACCGCAATGAGTGACGGCCGTTCAACCTCTTGCCGGGCCGCTTCGATGGCATCCTCGATGCTCTGAAGGTCGTTGCCGTCGGAGACCTTTTGCACGTGCCAGTGGTATGCTTCGAAACGACCGCAAACATCCTCGGTGAATGTGAGCGCGGTATTCCCTTCGATGGAGATGTGATTGTCATCGTAGAGATAAATCAGTTTCCCCAGACGGAGATGCCCGGCGAGCGAAGCAGCCTCAGAAGAGATCCCTTCCATGAGATCGCCGTCCGACACAATCGCGTACGTGAAATGGTCCATCACCGGAAATTCCGGACGGTTGAAACAGGCGGCCAGGAAGCGCTCGGCCAACGCCATGCCAACGCCCATTCCAAAGCCTTGTCCCAGCGGGCCTGTGGTGGCCTCAACCCCCATTGACAGGTCGTACTCGGGATGTCCCGGCGTCTTGCTTCCCCATTGCCGGAAACTCTTTATGTCATCCAGGGAGAGATCGTACCCGGTCAAATGGAGCATGGCATAGAGAAGGGCCGATCCATGTCCGGCGGAGAGCACGAATCGGTCGCGGTTGGGCCAGAACGGATTGCCTGGATTGTGACGCAGAAACTTGGTCCAAAGCACGTAGGCCATCGGGGCAGCTCCCAAAGGAAGGCCGGGGTGACCGGATTTGGCCTTTTCAACCGCGTCGGCAGCCAGCATTCGGATGGTATTGATGCAAAGTTGATCCGTTTGACGTATCGATTCGCTCATCCAAACATCCTCCGGGTTTTTCGATAACGCTCTCGAACGCCGGGTCGGCACGGGTGGCAGGCGAGCGTAACCGGCCGCGGCTACACATCGCCTCCCTCCACTCTGCTCTCAGTTGGTGAAAGAGATCTGATTCCCGAACGTCGAGATCCGTTTATCTTACCCGATAACCGCGGAATTTTCACGGCTTCTTCGCCCCCAGTAATTCCAGCATCTTGGCGGTATCCGTCACGGGGAGCTCACAATTGAAATTCATGCACACGTACGCGGTGGTCTTGCCGGCCAGGCCCTCTTGCTGTCGAGTGTACGGAGCAACATTGACGATTGGCGGAGTTTGTTCTCCTGTTGGGCGGAAGATTACCACTTTATTGGGCAGGAAAGGCTTTCGGAGCTTTTCCAGCATCGCTCTCGTGTCGTCGGAATCGGGATCGCCGGCAATCACGACTTCGTAGGAAGGGCCGATGGCGAACTCGAGCGCGCTCAAAAACTGAGTAAAGGTCGAAGGCAACTGCTTGATGTTTCCTGCAAATGCCCGACCGATCGATTCCGCTTTCTGCTCGAGGTCCGGGTGAGCAGTCATGCGCGCGAGCCGGAGCAGATTCAACGCTGCGACGGAATTTCCCGACGGTGTCGCGCCATCGTAAATTTCCTTTTTGCGAACGAGGAGATCCGCCGCGTCGCTCGCGGTAAAGAAGAACCCCCCCGTCTTCTTGTCCCAGAAGTATTTGAGGAAATCGTCATTGAGCTCCAGCGCGCTTTTCAGAAAGCGCACGTCGAACGTGGCTTCGTAAAGATCGAGGAGACCCCAGATGAAAAACGCATAGTCGTCCACGCATGCCGCTATGGCTGCCTGACCGTCGCGGTAACGATGCAGCAGACGACCGTCCGGAGCGCGCATCGTGCCGAGTACAAAGAGTGCGGCTTTCCTGGCCGCCTCTTGATATTCGCTACGCCCGAGAACCTGGCCCCCCCGGGCGAGCGCGGCGATCATGAGACCGTTCCAGTCGGTCAAGATCTTGTCGTCCTTGTGCGGATGAACGCGCTTGTTGCGGTATTGGAAGAGCTTCTGCCTTATTACTTCCAGACGCGCTCGCAGATCCTGCTCGGAAATCTCAAGATCTCCGGCCATCTCCGGAACAGGTTTACGCATGTGCAGGATGTTCTTACCGCTCACGCGGCCTGACGCCTCTTCCTTGACGTTTCCGCCAGCCTCGACATTGAATACCTGCGATGCCAACCGGGCGTCCTCATCACCGAGCACCTGGCGAATTTCCTCAAGCTTCCAGACGTAGAATTTTCCTTCCTCGCCCTCGCTGTCCGCGTCTTCGGCCGAATAGAAACCTCCCTCGGGCGAGGTCATGTCGCGCAGAACATAGGTGAATATCTCCTCGGCCGTTCTTCCGTACGCGTCCTTTCCGGTGGCCTGGTACGCCTCGAGGTAGGCCATGGCCAGCATTGCCTGATCGTAGAGCATCTTTTCGAAGTGAGGCACAAGCCATTCTTCATCCGTCGAATAGCGATGGAAACCAAAGCCCACGTGATCGTACACCCCTCCCAGCCGCATAGCGTCGAGGGTAGTTTCCACCATTTGCAGGGCCTTCGGCTCTCCGGTCCGCTTCCAGTAACGGAGGAGAAAGAAAAGATTGTGTGGAGTAGGAAACTTGGGAGCCTGGCTGAATCCACCGTGGATCGCGTCATGCCTGACGGTCAACTGATCGTACGCGCTCTTCAGAACACCCTCTCCCGGCGCTTCTCCAGGCACGTCATCCGGCACCTGTCTGAGCGCTTCAGTGATCTTTTCCGCGGACTGAAGGACCTCCTCCCGCCGCGTGGCCCACAACTCCTTGATCCTTCGCGTCAGGTCGAGCATCCCGATCCTTCCGAATCGGTTCTCTTTGGGAATGTACGTCCCCGCGAAAAACGGCCGCCGCTCCGGAGTCATTATGATCGTGAGGGGCCAGCCGCCGCTGCCGGTCATCATCTGGCAAACCATCATGTAGATGTGATCTATGTCGGGGCGTTCTTCCCGATCCACCTTGATGGATACGAACGTATCATTCATTAACCGGGCCGCATCTTCATCTTCAAAGGTTTCGTGAGCCATCACATGGCACCAGTGACACGTGGAATATCCAATGGAGAGGAAGATCGGTTTGTCTTCCTCCCTCGCTTTTTCGAATGCCTTTTCTCCCCACTGATACCAGGCCACTGGATTGTCAGCATGTTGAAGTAAATAGGGGCTCTTTGAGTCGGCAAGCTGATTCCGGTGTTTCGTCGCCATTCTCTGCAGAGCCCGATCACTCGATCCCGCTATACTATTTGAATCGACCTTCATTTTATCAACTCCCGGGGCTCGCTTTTTATCATTCCCTATAAA
>JARRRG010000148.1:0-5684 GCA_037380965.1 Deltaproteobacteria bacterium | reverse complement strand
CCCTCGAAACGAGATTGCCCACCCTCTCGAGACGATTCGTTGCTCCCACTCCGTGTGGCGGCAGGGACACCGGACACGGGTGAAAGCAGTGTCCCTAGCTATCGGCCGGACACCGCTCCCTTGGCACCCCATCGTCCGCGGATCAACTCAATTACGTGCGTCCTTCACGGTCCGTTCATTGTCCCGGCCGAAGGCCCGTCATGTCGTGATTTGTCGTTTCGGAGTGCTTCCTCGATTCTGAAGCTCGTGCGATCCCCCTCAGGGCGGTATCCAAAGTCTCCGCCCGTACGAGGCGACACGAGGATCTCCCCTAGTGGCCGGCTCGCGACCCCATGGCCTCGTATTCGCACCCGATCAGCCCGCAGTAGTTCCCCACGTACTCGGCCGCGGGTCTGTAGAGCACTGGTTTTTCCTGGGCTTCCGCGAACTTTTCCTCAATAATGTGGCTGCACCATCCGGCTATCCTCGAGATGGCAAAGATCGGAGTGAAGAGGTCCCGTGGAATGCCCATCATGTGGTAGACCGGTGCGCTGAAGAAATCCACGTTGGGTCTGATTTCCGATTTTCCTCTCCTGTCGAACTCCTCCATGGCCGTTTTCTCTAACGTTCTGGACATCTGCACCCACTTTTCCAGGCCTTTTGCTTCTCCCAAACGGGCCGCGATCTTTTTCAGGAATTTTGCTCGGGGATCCATGGTCTTGTACACGGCATGCCCCAATCCCATTATTCTCTCGCCGCTGTCAATTCGCTTTTTCACCCACTCGCCCACGTCCGGCTTCCCATCAAGTTCGAGCATCATCTCCATGACTCGGCGGTTGGCTCCGCCGTGAAGGCTCCCGGAGAGCGCGCCGATTCCGGCGGTCGCTGCCGCGTACATGTGGGCGCGCGTCGAGGAGACCTCGCGGCAGGCAAAGGTTGACGCATTGAACGTGTGGTCCGCGTGGAGAATGAGGCAGACGTCCAGATCATGGGCCGTCTCTTCGTCAGGCTTGCTCCCGGTGAGTTGCCATAAGAAGTTGGCGGCATGAGAAAGGTTTTCGTCAGGCGCGACAGGTTCCAGCCCGTTTCTTATGCGGTGCCACGCGGCCGTCACCGCGGGGACGCGGGCGATCAGTCTCGTGGCAATGCGGGCATTGGCTTCCCTGGTCTGTTCCCTGACATCGGGATCACTACCTGCCAGAAGCGGCAATGACGCCTGAAGCACGTCCATCGGATCGGCATCCTTCGGAAGGAGCTTGAGACAGCCGGGCAAGTAATCGGGAAGCGCTCGCGCTTCCATGATGTGCCGGTAGAAGCCATCGAGCTCGCCGCGATCCGGCAGATAGCCGTTGAGGAGCAGGAAGGCCGTTTCGATGAAGGACGAACGTTCGGCGAGGTCCTCGATTCTATAGCCTCGATAAATGAGAATCCCCTTCTCGCCGTCGATGAAGCTGATCTTGGTATCCGCTACCTTGACCCCTCGCAATCCAACGTTTTTTACCGACACTGCCTGTTGCATTGGGACCTCTTATGGCTGATAGGTTTTCGACTCTGGCGCAAACCCTTCGTGCCGACCGAGCATCGCCTCTCCGAAAGTCGCTCGCGGGATGCACCATCGCCTTGCTCCGATTCCGCACCGCTGCTTCAGGCACGGAGTGGCGGGATCTGGGCCCGCCGACCCCACCGGTTCCCGCCGCTCTTACCAGGAGGATGAACGTGGAGAACTGTCAGCGGTCGTGCCAATACGTTGACGAGTGTTTTCCAGCGATCTCGTGAAGCGCTCAGTCAGCCTTAAAAAATGCCTCTTTTTTCGCCCCGCAGACCGGGCATTTATCCGGCGCGGCATCGGCAATCGTGTAGCCACATTTACAACAGATGTAGTAATCTTTTTCCGGCAGATCGTCGCCGGCCTCGAGAGTCTTGAGCGCTTGCTCATACAATGCGCCGTGGACTTTCTCCACCTCATTGGCCCAATGAAAAGTCTTTGTCGCATTTCCCGCTTTTTCTTCCTTGGCGTCGGCGAGGAACGCGGGATACATGGTTGAGAATTCGTAATGCTCCCCGTTATAGGCCTCTTTGAGGTTCTCGATGGTAGATTTCACGCCCCCCAGGACGTCGAAATGATTGAGGGCATGAACAGTCTCGGCCTCCGCCGCAGCCCTGAATAATTTGGCAACGCCCTTATGGCCTTCGTCGTCCGCTTTCTTGGCAAATGCGAGATATTTCCGATTTGCCTGGGACTCTCCTGCAAAAGCCTCCTTCAAGTTCTTTTCACTCTTGCTCATTTTCCCTCCTCTCGCAATGTGGTTGCAGCATTCCGCTGCTTGGTAACATCCACTTTATATTAATCATCAGCAAGAGTTCCACAAACCCCACAGGCCCTTTTTTGTTTTTTCCGGTCCGGTCGACAACGCCCATGAAGAATCCGGGGGTGTGTTTACCCCTTGATGAGTCGTGGGATCATCATCAGGTGGTGAGGGCATATCGAATCGGGATTCTGGTACACGCTCCCCGCGAAGGCGACCATGTATTTGCGCATTTCGGTAAACGGAATCACTTCATCGAGAAATCCTCTCTTGGCGCAATACACCGGCCTTGATTGGTCATAGTATTGCTGGGCCAGCGCGTTCATTTTGTCGATGACCGGTCCCAAGGGCCGTTCCCCATCCTTCTCCTTCACGAGCCTGCGGGCGAATGACGCGGCCGACGCGGTCTCGCCGTGCATGACGTATATCTCTGTTGTGGGAGTCCCGAGTGTAAACGCGCAATGGTTGTTCGCGGTCGGACCGCCCATGATGTAATGAGCCGCGGCCGTGCCCTTTCGAAGGACGAAAAGCATCATCGGGACATTCGTCTGTTCGATGGACTAGATCAATGACTGTCCCAGCCCAAGGAGCTCGGCCTTTTCCGCAATATCACCCACATCGATACCCGACGTGTCCTGGAACCAGATTATCGGCACCCGATCCCTCCCGCACAGGGTGACAAAGTCGTTCATCTTGATTAATCCCTGGCGATAGAGCTTTCCCCCGATACCGGGATAGGGGGCGTACTCCGGATAGCCGGCTGGCAGTACCCCCTGCTTGTTGCCAATGATGCCGACGAGAAAACCGTCCATCTTCGCCAGGCCGGTATAGACTTCGGGGCCGTAATCCGGTTTATATTCCATATGCTCGCTGTTATCGGTCAGCCGAGCCAGCACGTCTTCAAACTTGTAGACCATCTTTTGATTAAATGGCACTAACCTGTTCAGATCCTCTTGACCGAATCGGGGCTCGGCGGGTTTCGCAACGCGAAAGAATTGAGGACTGTACGCTGGGATCATGTCCATGTATGATTTCAACGCATCAAGAACCCCTTCCTCCGTCTCAAAGACCGCCTTGAAAAAGCCGGTGGAATCATAATGGATTTTGACGCTTCCAGGAGGTTCCTGCTTGAAATGTCGGGTGGCTTCAATGAGCTGTTCCGCGCCCTCTTCGTCGAAGAATCCTTTGGGAGTCATCCCACTTACGATGCCGCCACCGCCAACCGCTATGTTGCAGTTTTTGTGGGCCAAGAGAATGGTAGGGCTGATACCGTGGTATCCTCCACCCGCAGGATTGGTCCCATAAATCCCGGCCAGGACCGGAATTCCCAGCTTCTCCAGCTCCGCGTGCCGGAAGAATGTGGTTCCTCCCCCCCTTCGATCCGGATAGACTTCCTGCTGCTCGGTCAATTTCACTCCGGAGCAATTGACGAGCCATACCAGGGGAAGGCGCAGCCGTTTCGCAATGTCGGTCACCCGCAAGACATTCTCTGACTGCCCCGCGACCCAGGCCCCGGCCATGACCTTATTGTCGAAACCAATGATCACGGCCCACTTTCCATTAATCTTGCCCAGGCCGTCCACAACCCCGGTCGAGCCTTCCTGATTGTCTTTGGGGTTGAAGATCGTGTGCAGCGGACACCACGTGCCTGGATCCACGAGATGCTCGAGTCTCTGCCAGACGGTCATCTGACCGCGCTGATTGATTTTCTCCGCGGGCAGGCCGGCGGCTTTGACTTTTTCGACCTCCTCTTGGATCTCTCGCTCGATTTCGGCGATTTGGCCGACATTTTCCTCAGTCTGTTTGATCTTGGATTCGGTCAACTGCTTGCCGAATTCGGTCATCTTCTCGAAGTACGGTCTCATTCCGATCCCTCCCTCAATTCTCCGTCAATTGTTCCCGTTGTGAAAAGGCAGGATATCAATTTGACACTGCCTTTTCAAGCGGGAGCGCGCGACAAAACTTCACGGCGTGCATAGATCGTGGCCAGTCCAAGGTGGAGACGGTGACCTACCATGCCGCGTTGAAGCCGCCTGCCATTCTAGTCCGGCTGTTCGGACTGCTCTGACAATTCATGGGGATAGAATTCGGTCTTTCCTGGTGGGATGCTTCTAAGAGCGGGAAAAAGCCCCTTGAATCTGGGAGACTGGAGTTCCATTTGATCGGGTGCGTGCTGCGACCAATAGGGAGTCGAATCTTCCTCTTCTATGAGCACGGTCAGCAGGAGCGCTGCGTAGCGGTACCGGGGATTGTTGCCCAGGAACATGAGCATTTCCCGGGCCCTCAGGAGTTCTTCCCGTCGCCGGTTGATCTCTCCCAGCAGATAGATCACCATGCCGGGATCTCCCTTGGTAAGGCCATGACGTAATGCCTTATCAAAATGCCCGTCCGCGGCGGCCAGCAATTGCTGTTCCGTCTTGAGGCTGCCCAGCTCTCGTGCCATCCACGAACCCTTCAAACTCGTTACGCCCAGATCTCTTGCATTGAGCCCTCGGGATTCGAGAATGGAAACCAGTGCGAGCCAGCTCCTCGCGAGGTGTGCTTCCCCGGGAGGGGCTTCAAAAAGGCTGATGTATTCCGATGAACGTACCAGCTCCTTAACCTGGCCGGGAACACGCCGGTCAAAGTCTTCGACACGGCAGGTGAAAAGACAGCTGGGACACGTTACTATGTCCGAGGAGAGGCCGCAGTCTCGTGGGACAAGCCGAAAATCCAAACCATAACCGAACACCGTACGGCTGCGGGTTCGCGTATTGCTCGCGTGAGAGAAGCGTTCAAGACAGAGAGGGCAAGCAAGAATTTCAGATGAATTGTCCACGCCATCCTCCTTCACACTTTTCCACCCCTGGCAATCTTGCCCAGAGAATTCAAAACGATCGTATAATATCATAAATGACCGCTTTTTTCCATGCCTTTCTTCCTATGTGACCGTTGACCTTCCCAAAAGAGGCCTAACATGATTTACTGTGATAGAGAGTAGATGATGAACGAATCAGTCGCCGGCAGGATCAATTACCAGGGAGATTTGAACTCCGCCCAGTTGGATGCCGTGACCTCGACCCCCAGCCCGATTCGTGGGATAGCCGGGGCGGGCTCCGGTACGACGCGGACGGTTGTGTACCGGGTCGCCTGGCTCGTGGAGAGCGGGCTGGACCCATCCTCTATTCTGCTCTTGACCTTCACCCGCACGGCCGCCGAAGAGATGCTGGCGCGAGCCTCTCATCTCCTGGATGGACGGGTATCGAGAGTCGCAGGTGGCACCTTCCATTCCACCGCCAATCTGCTCTTGCGCCGGTACGCGGACCTCATCGGATTTGATCGGGCATTTTCCATCATGGACCGCGGCGACACCGTGGAAGCGATCGATCAAGCGAGGAAGACGCTCGATCCGGCCGTCAA
>JARRRG010000147.1:0-5693 GCA_037380965.1 Deltaproteobacteria bacterium | reverse complement strand
CCCGTGAAGCTCTCGGGCGAGAGTCTCAAGGGACTTGGACAGGGAACGGGCCTTCTCGGGCTGCCCGGTGATTATACGCCTCCCTCACGCTTCGTCCGGGCCGTGGCCTTCAGTCTCGCGGCCAAACAGCAGGACACGGCAGAGCAAGGGGTCACCATGGCGCTCCACATTATCAATACGTTCGACATATTCGAGGGCATTGTGGCGGACAAGAAGCCCGGGAGCAAACCCGAGTACGATATAACGCAGTGGATCACCATCTCCGACCTCAAGAACAAGCGCATTTACTTTCGCACCTATGATGATCTCAACATCCGTTATGTTGACTTGCACAAGTTGGATTTCTCCGCTGGGAAACCGAAGTTCATTCCCATGCAAGGCACGCAGCGCTTCCAGGACGTCAGTGCCGCGACTGAGTGACCGGGCTCCGCGACCTTCCCAAGAAGCAATTCTGCCCGCGGTAATTCGAGGGACACCCGCGTCGTCTTTCCGTTGACCGAGGAATTGGAGTCAGCTCGACGGACTTGGATCGCCTGATCGGACCCGCGACCCGGACCGGTCTGTGCGGAAGGCCCCCCCGTAAACATCGTCTTGGGTTCGCGCTCTGAAAGCGTAGACTGACGACGGGAAATAAGGTATGGTCCCGACTTGGGGAACAGTCGTCCTTCGAGTCCTTACTGTAGAGCTTAACCGCTTCAGAACACGATGAGAGAAGAGGTGGCGGTCTTTTTGCCTTCGAGACACCATTGAAGGACCGGTCACGTGTTTCAAGACCCGCAACATGGGTCGACCGCGGCACCATCGCGGTCGAGTCGGGTGCGGTAGTATGCCGTGCCCTCGTTGGGAAGGGGTTTGTGCATGAGTTTTGAGGCCATAATGCTCATTTGTGGTCTGGCCGCGGGCGCCTATATGGCCTGGAATATTGGGGCCAATGACGTCGCCAATGCGATGGCGTCCGCGGTGGGCGCAAAGGCCATTACGCTTGGGCAGGCGGTGATAATCGCCGGCGTTCTCAACATTATCGGGGCTACCTTCATCGGGTCTCATGTCACTCAAACGATTCGAATGGGAATCGTGGATGTTTCCACCACACTCGACCCTCATCTGATTCTCATTGGATTGCTTGCAGCGCTCATTGCCGCCGCGCTCTGGGTTTTCTTCGCCACGATCAAGGGGCTCCCTGTTTCAACGACTCATTCGATTGTCGGAGCGGTAGTGGGGTTCGGCTTGATTGTCGCAGGGCCCGGGGCAGTTCACTGGGGCAGATTTCTCGGCATAGTCGTCGGATGGGTCCTCTCACCAATAATGAGCGGCATTGCCGCATTTTTTCTCTTCCGCTTCATCGAAAAGCTCGTTCTCGCTCGACTCGACACGCTCAGCGGCGCCATCGCTACGACACCGGTCCTTGTAGCCACCGCGGTGTTCGTGATGACCCTCTCGCTGTTCCTGAAGACACCTCTGGCAAAAAAACTCGGCGTTGAGGGAATCCTGAGCCTGCTTATACCGCTGGCGACTTTCATCGCCGTTTATATCCTCGTTTCACTGGGGGCCAGGATACTGCTGCCGAGGTTGAACGTCTCCGGCGCGGAAGACATCTTCCGGTACCTTCAAGTGATGACCTCCTGCTATGTAGCTCTGGCGCAAGGAGCCAACGACGTCGCGAATGCTATGGGCCCCCTCTCCGGTATATACTTCATCGTATCAACAGGCTCGGTGGCCTTAACCGTACCGATTCCATCATGGATGCTCTCCCTGGGCGGAGTCATGATTGCAATCGGCATTTTTACCTGGGGGTATCGCGTTATTGAGACCGTAGGCTCGAAGATTACCGAGCTCAACAACTCGCGAGGCTTCACCATAGACTTTTCCACGGCAACGGTCATCCTCGGAGCTACCATGCTCGGGCTTCCCGTGTCCACCACCCACGCGGCTCTTGGAGCCTATGTCGGAGTCGGTCTGGCACGAGGGCTCCAGGCCATCGATCTGGGAGTGCTCTGGAAAATCATGCTCTACTGGCTTATTACCGTGCCGATCACCGCAGCCGGCGCAGCGGTCATCTATATTGCCCTGCGCTTTATCTTACTGGGGGCTTAGCCATGCGTATCTCACTTCTCAAATTTTTCGTTCGGTCGCCGTTTGAAAGAGTCTTGAAACATGCAAACAAGGTGGCTGCATGCGGTCCCATGTTTCTCGAGGCTGTACAAAGCTATATGGACGGCGATAGGGATCGATTTGAGATTCTCAAGGAGGAGATCAGGGAGAAGGAGGCGGAGTGCGACGCGATCAAGAGGAACATTCGGGCCCATCTGCCGTCTCGCGTGCTGATGGTGGTGGACAAACCCCTGTTTTTTTCCTTCCTCCGAGAGGCGGACAAGGTCATCGACTGCATCAAGAATGCGCTCTATTGGATTTCGTACTACGATCGGCCCTTCCCCGAGGACATCAAACCAGACTATCTCCTTCTGGTCAGAGAAGTCCGTGATTTCCTTGGCTTCTTGCCCGAAATGGTCCAGCGCGCTCATTCCTTCTTTGGAAGCCGCCAGGAAAGTGACCGGCTCCTCGTAAAAGAGATTGTGAAGGAGATCCGTTTCCGGGAACGAGAGTCGGACGACGCTGAAAAAACCATAATGATTCGTCTGTGCGCGGATGAAGAGATTGATCCGAAGACCTTCTTCCTCATGATTCGACTCGTTGAGACAACCGGCGACATAGCGGACCATCTGGAAAACGCCTCAGACATGATGAGAGCAATGATAGCTCGCTAGTATCCTGCCGGCTCATGCGAGCCGCGACGGTCCGGTGCCTTCCGATTCCCGTGGATTCCAACGCAGGAGGCAAGCACTCTCCCGCAGACCTCGCACGCAGCTTGTGATCGACCTGCCTGTTTGAGGGAACCAGCCCGCTTGGTCAGGCGCCGATCCCACTCCATCAACCTCCCGGGACAAGCATACGTATCCATTGTGCCGCTGCGAAACCGTGGTCAGCGTCCCTGATCAGAGACGACCGTGACAACCTGTCGGCTCGGGTCTGGTGAAGAGTCTCCCAGTGCCTGGCTCGGAGGGCTGGTACCGACCGAATTCGCGACAGCGGTCCGCGCTTGGTCAGGGTTGCTTCAGTGGCCGTTATAATCGGTCTACTTCTCGGTTGCATCTGTGTGAGGGGTAGGGTAGGATGCTTTTATATATGCACCTTGTGGCATCATATATGCGACAATCCCCCGCCGGTCCAAAATCCTCCGCGCCCGCTCTCGATCGAGGAATTGATGTGGTCGAGCTGTTGGCATCCTCGAAAGGACCGGTCTCTTTTTCGGATATTCTGTCCGCTCTGAACATTCCCAAAGCTTCTCTTGTGAGGATTCTCAACACCTTGTGCAGGCGGGGCATGCTGGCCAGAGTAGATAAGAGCAAGCATTACCGTCTCGGGGTGAAGCTTTTGTACCTCGGCAATCGACTGCAAGAGGAGCTCCGGCTCAGAACCGCGGCCTGGCCGTTCATGCAGAGATTGGCAGATGAGGTTCGCGAGACCGTGGAGCTTTCGATCCTGGACAGGGACCAATTGGTCCTCATTGAACAAATTGAAGGACCGGGTGAGGTCCGGGTGTATTACCGGGTGGGAGCCGCGTATCCCTATTTCCACGCCGTGTCTGTGGGCAAGGTGTACCTCGCGCACATGGATGCAGCCAAGCGGAGGGATGTCCTCGAGAGGATGGGACTTCCTGCCGTCACCCCCTGGACAATCACTGACAGAGACACGCTGGAGCGAGAGCTTGTCGAGGTTCTGACGCGCGGGTACGCGATCGAAGATCAGGAACTGAGACGAGGCGTTCGGCGTGTGGCCGCGCCCATTTACGATCACGATCGACGAGTTGGAGGCTGCCTGAGTATCGCGGCGCCTGTTTTCCGACTCGGACCTGATGATTGGTCACGGTTGGGCCTCAGGCTCGCGGCCGTAACGGCGGAGATTTCGGAGAGCTTTGGGGGCGCGCTTCAACCATAGGGCTTGAGCATGAGGGAATTTTTCTATCCATCCAGTATCGCGGTGTTCGGGGTGGCGAACAGCCCAAGAAATCTCGCAAAGAATATCATTATGAACTGCGAGGAGATGGGCTTCGAGGGAGACATTTTTCCCGTGGGCAGAGAGGGAGGGTCGCTCAATGGGAGGAGCATTCTGGTGGACGGGGACGCTCTTCCGACCGGCATTGATTTGGCGGTGATCCTGGTGCCCGCGAGCGCGGTGGCTCAGGTATTGGACGCGTGCGGTCGCAAGGGTATTCGTCATGCCGTGATCTCCACAGGGGGATACCGTGAGTTCAACGATCAGGACAACGAGGCCGAGAGACAGTTGCTCGCGGTGGCGCGACAGCATGGGATTCGGTTCATCGGACCAAATTGCATCGGCGTTATCTGTACGCAGTCCGGTCTTTGCACGCCGTTTAGTCCCATGGAACCCAAACACTGCAAGAAAGGCCGCATCAGTATTATTGCACAGAGCGGGGGAGTGGCTACTCAGACGACGAACCACTTTTCAGACGAATATGTGGGCTTTTCGAAGATCATCAGCGCGGGCAACAAGCTGGATCTTGATGAGGTGGGTCTCATCGAGTATTTGATGGAGGATGACGATACCGATCAAATTCACCTTTATTTGGAAAGCATCGAGAATGGGAGGGAACTGTTACGAGTTGTCGAGAAATGCTCCAAGCCCATCGTCGTTTTCAAGGCAAATGTGAGTCGGACGTCCGCTCGAGTGGCTGAATCCCATACCGCAGCGCTGGCCAACAATGACGCGGTTCTGGACGGGTTCCTGAAGCAAGCGGGAATCGTCAGGGTGCGGGATATTCATGACATGACCGTCTGTGCCAAGGCATTGCGGTTACCACCCCTTCGCGGGGACAGGCTCGTCGTAATCTCTTTGTCCGGCGGATTCGCGGTGATTCTCGGAGACGCGTGTGAAGCGCACGGATTCGAGTGTCCTGCCTTACCGCGCGAGCTTCTCGACGAGATTGAAGGGTTCCGTCGGGCCGGGGTCATCAGAATGTCCAATCCGATGGATTTTGGTGACGTTCACGACCTTGAGGCCCTTTTCTTCGCCCTGGAGCGCTGCCTCTCGCTCGAGTATATCGACGGTCTGGTGCTTTGTCTCAACTATACTCCCAGGTTCGAACGGATGTTCGGGAATACCGGCAACTTGCGGGAGCCCTTCCTCACTGCTCTCAAGCAGCTTTGCATGGAAAAGCGGAAACCCGTTTCCGTCAGCTTCTTTTCCGAGAAAATGTACATTGACGCGTTCAAAAGAATGGATCTGTTTCCGGTCTTTACCACCCCTGAGGAAAGCGTTCGAGCTCTGCGGATGCTGAGGGATTACTGGCGCAACAGACTCGCCGCGGACAACAGCGGAGATGATTGAAAAGATCAAGGAGCGCACGATTGTCCATGCGATGGGAGAAATGAGGGCTGCAGATCGAGAGAGGCTCGCTGACTTCCCGATACGGGTGAGGCGAATAGGACTTGATCGCCCGGCAGTGAAGGAAACTGATATCAAACGGATCATAATGACCGAAAGCGATCCTATAGCTATCGATGCATTGATCGTAGTTTCATAGGATTCTTGAGTGATTCAGGATGACGCAACTTGCCGCCTTTTCACGATCACTTTCCTGGAGAAGACAGGAGAATCGTGTCCGCGCTCGTTTT
>JARRRG010000146.1:0-7521 GCA_037380965.1 Deltaproteobacteria bacterium | reverse complement strand
GTTTCCAGCACAGGATCTCCGTCGAGCTCATTCCCCATGGCATCCACGATGGACAGACGGGGACCGCACGTTGTACAGGAATTCGTCTGGGAATGGAAGCGCCGATCATGAGGGGATTCGTATTCGCGGAGGCATGACGGACACATCGCGAAATCAGCCATACTTGTTCGCTCGCGATCGTACGGAAAAGCACGAACAACCGTAAACCGCGGGCCGCACAAGGTACAGGTGATAAACGGATAGAGATACCGGTGATTCTCAGGGTCAAACAGCTCGTGCACGCATTCCGGACACACAGCCACGTCAGGAGGAATGGGCGTGACCAAGCGCCTCTCCTCTCGGCTGGCTTCAATTCGAAAGACGCTCTCTCCCCGTGGCTCAATGTCCTCGACGCTCGCGCTGTCAATCCGGCCGGGAAAAGGGATCACATCGGGAAGATCCTTCTCAAAGTGCCTGCATTGCCGCGGCGTCCCTTCGATCTCGATGCGCACTCCATTGGTGCTGTTGATTACCCACCCCGCGAGCCCGAGTTTGGTGGCAAGACGATACACCGTGGGTCGAAAACCGATTCCTTGCAGGACTCCCGTGAGGATCATGCGCTTTCGCACGGTGCCGTTGGATGCGTCTTCAACAGGATCAGATGAGAGTGCCCTATCCTTCACATGAACCTTCTGAACAAGATCGTTATCCTTCTTAGATTAGCATTTCATTCCAGAAATGGAAGGGGGGGACCTCTCAGAGGTCGCGGAGGGACTTTTTCCGACAAGTCACTCGTTCGCTGCGCGGTTCGTGTGCCGCATCGTGCGAGATCGCATGGGGATTCGAAGGTGTTCGTCAGATCCTGTCGATGGGACCACACAACGCTTTCGAGTTACCGGATGATCGTTCGCGCTATGCCTCCCCTAACGCGCTCATGACCGACCCAGCTCATGCCCTGGAAGCTCACCTGTCCCCGAGGGAGAGCGGGGCAAGCATCCTCCAGCGAAGAGGTGTCGTAGGTTTCGTGGCCTGATACCGGGTATGCCGAGAGCCGCGCTGGAGGGCAAGACTGCCTTCCGCGCCTTTGTTGGGAGGACAGAGGGTGATGACGCCGGCGAAGGTGTTGGCTCATTTTGGTTCCTCGCGCGCGTGGCGGTGTTTCCATGGCATCGGCCAATCTAGGTCCGTGTACCTTTGGTTCCTCGCGCGCGTGGCGGTGTTGACACGACAGAAGGTGAGGACAAAGAAACCCCATTTGGTTCCTCGCGCGCGTGGCGGTGTTGGCATTCTTCGTAGCATTCGGGGGCACGAGCACAAAAAATGTCTTCTCTGCCTCAACTATTTGATATGGTATCGGAAACCGATTGCTACGAAGAGTTCTGAGACGCACAGGAGCGGCGAGGAAAGGCCACGGGGAGCGGGCTCAATCGTTCCCTCATAATGATCCACTGACAAGGGAAGAAGAAGCGGCTCGGGGTGGACAACATTTCGACAGCGTCCGTCCACGCCCGGTGGCCGGGCATCCTGTCGCCCGCATTCAGCGCAGTGTTTTTTTGCGTGCGAAAGAAGTGATAGACGCGGTCCCTTGTGAGCTGATAGATTACCTCCTCCTGTTCAAGACGGTATGGTGGATTATCCCTGGTGATATTCGCTAGAAGCGTCATCATCACTACAATTCATGAAATTGAGGATTCTCTAGAGGACATTCGTCGGGCAGAGGACACGCGGAAAGACCGGTTTGTGTGTGACGGGTGGACCTGTAGACACGTGGCGATCTCGCATGGGTCGTCCGGACGTTAGTCGTGTCGAGGGGGGTCTGAAACGGCTTACCTTTGAACGCCGAATGCGTAGCAGGAGTGGACAGATGAACAGAGTCTTCAAACTCTTTTGGGTGGTGTTTGTTATCGTGTTCGTGCCGATCGTGATGTCATGCACGAGCGGCCCGAAGCTGCGAGTCCCGCCTCCACCCAAGGTAACGGTGAGCCATCCTCTGCAGAAGAAAATTACGGATTACGCGGTGTTCAGCGGACAAACCACGGCACTGGAGGCTGCTGACGTGCGGGCACGGGTAGAGGGTTGGTTGCAGAAGATGGAGTTTGAGCCCGGGTCGGAAGTCAAGGAAGGTGACCTGCTCTTCGAGATCGACCCCAGGCCATATGCTGCCCAGGTAGCGCAGTTCGAGGCCTTGCTCATGGGGAAGAAGGCAGATCTGACGCTGGCTCGGACCAACCTCGAGCGCTCGAGGCAACTCCTGGCAAAAGCTGCTGTTAGCCAATTGCAATACGACCAGGACAATGCCAAGGCGCTCGTGGCCAAAGCTCAGGTAGGAATCGCTGAAGCCAATTTGCAGAAGGCGCAGCTCGATCTCTCCTACACCAAGGTCACGGCTCCCATCAGCGGCACTGTGAGCCGAAACTATGTGGACATAGGGAATCTGGTCGGAGCAAAGGATAAGACGCTTCTCACCAAGATAGTCGACACAAGCAAGATCTACTTCTACTTCGACGTCAGTGAGCGGGATTATCTGCAATTTCGAAGAGTGTTAGTGCAGACCGCTGGAAAGGACAAAGCGGATGATCGAACCGTTCACCTTCAGCTTGCAGACGAGTCAGGGTTTCCCCACAAAGGAACGATAGATTTTGCCGAGCCCTCGCTCGATCCTGGCACGGGAACCCTCCGAGCGCGTGCGATATTCAATAATTCTAATGACATACTTACCGGCGGTCTTTTCGGTCGGGTTCGAATGCCGTTGCGCACGCGTGAAGCCTTGCTCGTTCCCGATCTTGCAATTGGCATTGCTCAGGCCGGCAGGTACGTCATGGTGGTGAATAAGGAAAACGTGGCGGTACAGCGACCTGTGGAGACGGGCGCCCTCCGTGGAACGCTTCGGGTCATAGAAAAAGGGCTGAGCAAGGAGGACTGGGTGGTCGTTAACGGTATTCAGCGCGCCCAGCCCGGCAGGCGTGTAAATCCCGAGCAGAAGCCCATTTCGGAAGACTCGGGAGCTCGGGCCGACGACGCGGCTTCGAACGCCGGCAAAGCGAAGAAAGCAGAGAAAAAGCGGACCGACACGCAGGATACGTCTCGCTAAGCCCAGAGGTGCCCAATGTTCAGTCGCTATTTTATCGAGAGACCGATTTTGGCCACCGTATTGGCCATCCTGATGGTCATGGTAGGCGGGATTTGCATCTTTGTGCTCCCTGTCGCCCAGTACCCGGACATTGTGCCGCCGGTGGTTCAGGTTTCGGCCACATATCCGGGAGCGGACCCCCAGGTGATTGCGGACACCGTCGCAGCGCCGATCGAACAGCAAGTGAACGGCGTGGACAACATGTTGTACATGTTCAGTCAAAGCTCGGCTGACGGTAGCTATGTGCTCTCCGTGACGTTCGAGCTGGGAACGGACATCGACATGAACACCGTTCTCACCCAGAATCGTGTGGCCGCGGCAATCGCTCAGTTGCCTCCGGAGGTCCAGCGGCTCGGAGTCACCACGAAAAAGGTTTCCAGCGCGCTTGTAATTGTTGTGACCCTCACTTCACCCGACAAGAAGCACGATGAGCTTTTCCTTAGCAATTATCTAACGTTGCATGTCCTTGACGTGATCAAGCGTGTTCCCGGTGTCGGCGATGTAACGGCGTTTCCGAATATGGATTACGCGATGCGCATCTGGCTTGACGCGGACAAACTGGAAGCCCGCAAGCTCACCGTCGACGAGGTCGTGAACGCGTTGCAGCAGCAGAACGTCCAGGTCGCGGCCGGACAAATCGGTCAGCCGCCTGTGCCGTCCAATCAGACCTATCAGCTCAATGTCAGGACGCTGGGGCGCCTCACCACGGTCGATCAGTTCGAGGACATCATTGTGAAGAAGGGCGCGGGGACTCGCGTGATTCGTGTCAAAGATATCGCCACCGTCGAACTCGGAGGGAGGGCATACGATTATCATTCGCTTCTGAACGGCAAGCCTTCGGCCACGATGCTCATTTACCAGACTCCCGGATCAAACATCATCGAGATCACCGAGCAGGTGAAAAAGACGATGCAAGAGCTCGCGCAAGATTTTCCTCCGGGGCTCAAGTATGAAATCGTGTACCAGGTCGCGGACTTTGTGACCGCCTCCATCCATGAAGTGGTGGTAACCCTGTTTGAAGCCTTCGTGCTCGTCGTCCTCGTGGTATTCATCTTTCTCCAGAACTGGCGGAGCACCCTCATTCCGCTCATCGCCATTCCTGTCTCCCTGATCGCCACCTTCGCCGTGATGGCATTGCTCGGCTTCTCGATCAATTTGATCACACTCTTCGGCCTGATTCTCGCCATCGGTATCGTGGTAGATGACGCCATCATCGTCGTGGAAAACGTGGAGCGCAATATGGCCGAGCACGGGCTCGGTCCCAAGGAAGCCGCTATCCGCTCCATGGAGGAAGTGACGGGTGCCATCATCGGGACCACCATGGTACTCATGGCTGTGTTTATTCCACCCGTCTTCCTGGGAGGTATCACCGGCCAGCTTTTTCGTCAATTCGCTCTGACCATCGCTGTCGCCACCATATTCAGCTCGGTGAATGCCCTTACCCTGAGTCCCGCAATGAGCGCTCTTCTACTTCGGCCGGGAGGGGGCGAAAAGAACATCTTATTTCGATCGTTCAACCGCTTCTTCGACAAGGCCACCAGTCGGTACGCGAAGATTGTGGCCGTCTCTGTGCGCCGACTGGCAGTCATGATGGTGATTTTCCTGGGTCTGCTGGCTATCGGAATCTTCGGTATTCGGAGTGTTCCCACAGGGTTCCTACCCCTGGAAGATGATGGTCTTGTTCTCGTGAACGTCCAGTTGCAGGACGGTGCGAGCTTGCCCCGAACATTGGAGGTCGTCCGAAAAGTCAGCAAAATTACCGGAGAGCAAGAAGGCATTCGGTCAACGACCGGGCTGGTGGGTTATTCGATGATAGACCGCGCACGGTCCAACCTTGGCTCCTTGATCGTGGCGCTGCAGCCGTGGGGCGAACGTCTTCCAAAGGGGCTCACCCGCCAGGCGATTATGGAACGACTCCAGGCGAAGTTCCAGTCAATTGAAGAGGCGGTCGTCTTCTGCTACACGCTTCCGCCGATCATCGGCCTGGGCACGGCGGGTGGCTTCGAGATGCAACTCCTGGATAAGACGGCGCTGGGATTCGAGGCCCTTCAGAACGCCGGCCACGAATTGGCGGCTGACGCGGACGAGCAACCGAGTCTTGAATCGGTGTATGCCACATTTCGTGCCGAGTACCCAAGCCTGTTCGTTGAAGTGGATCGCACGAAGGCGCTCAGCTTGGACGTTCCGCTTCAGCAGGTATTCGGGGCCTTGCAGACCTTTCTCGGGTCGACCTATATCAACGACTTCAACTTGTTCGGCCGGACGTGGCAGGTAAGAGCGCAGGCAGAGAGCCGGTTTCGCCGCAAACCAGAGGACATTTCGCGGCTCAAGGTCAGAAATGCAAAGGGGGGTATGGTTCCCTTGGGCACACTGGTTGATGTCCGTTACGAGGTTGGTCCCATGCGCGTCGACCGGTACAACCTCTTTCCCACAGCCAAGGTCATGGGCTCTCCCGCGCCCGGGTACAGCTCAGGTCAGGCGTTGCAAACGATGGAAGAGCTGGCAAAGCAGGTTCTTCCCGCGGGCATGGGATTCGAATGGACCAGCATGGCATATCAGCAAAAGAAGGCCGCGGGCCAGGGCACGATGTGCCGATGGCGGTCCTGGGTGCGGCCGCGGGTCTGTTGAGCCGCGGCATGGACAACAACCTGTACACCCAGGTCGGCCTGGTTCTTCTCGTGGGTCTCGCGTCAAAGAACGCCATTCTCATTGTCGAGTTTGCCAGGGATGCGCGCAGGCAGGGCATGGGAATCATTGAGGCGGCTGTAGCCGGGTCCCGACTACGATTTCGCGCGATTCTGATGACTGCCTTTTCCTTCATCCTCGGTGTGCTGCCCCTCGTGGTGGCGACGGGAGCAGGCGCAGTAAGCCGCCAGTCCGTGGGAACAGCAGTCTTCGCGGGGATGGTAGGAGCCACCATTCTCGGGGTGTTCTTCACCCCTGTGCTCTACGTGCTCATGCAAGGGCGTCGTAAGCGACACGAAAAATCACCGGCCGGGGAGGATCAAACACCCTCCGTTTGAAATGATCCTCAGCTGGAGGGCTGCGGTATCCTCGCTGGCCTACTGCCTGCCTTCATGATGGAACCGGTGAACCGATCACTGGACGCGTGACTCGCGTTGGACAGCCGCTGAAACTGGCCAGCCGCGCCATCATCGAAGAGTTGGCGATTTGTTCACGAAAGAGCAAATGCCTGAGTGGCGGGCTTATCGGCACTCATTGGTCTCCGACCGTCGGCAGGGGGACCGGCAGCATGGTCTGCCCCTCTCGGGGCGTGATCCGCAAATGGCGGGGAGAAGCGTGTGGGGCTGAAAAACTCGTGGCTGTCGAGCGTTCATGAAGATGCAAGCCACTTTCTAACTGTGGCCCGACGACCTCTCATCAGACGGTGATTTCCCCTTGAGCCAGCCTTCTCAGTGCTTTCCCCCTCTACTTTTTGGTCTCAGCACAACGCGGTCTGTTCCGGGGTTCCGTCGAGGGCGCTCCGTTGACGCGGATAGCGCCCCTCGCATCTATGCCAACCGGCTGCCTGACGCTTCGGGCAAGCGGGCGAGGCTTGTTCAATTCACCGGAATTCGAACAAGAGGAGCAGACCGAGCGAATCCCCAGGTGCCACAATTCCCTGTCTCAGAATCCGAATCGCCCCGTCAGCTTAAACGTTCGCGGTCCCCACGCCCGGAGAGAGTCCCGAGCCTGCGTTCTTGGCTGCCAATGCGACAAAGATATATGACCATCCGTTGACGATCAATTCTATGGCCACAAACAGACCGATCACCCATAGCCCGGAGATCGGCCACTGAGCGAAGATAATTCCGCCGAGAATTATCGACACAATGCCGCCGAAGAGGGTCCAGCCCCAGTTGCCAAGACCCTTTAACTGGAAGGCCATAATCAGCCTCGCAATTCCAACAACAATAAGAACACCGGCAAAGACCAGTGTCAGAATGAGAGAAGCCCTCAGTGGGTTAATGATCATCGCTATACCGGCAATCAAGTAGAGGACGGCAATGATTATGTGCCATAGGACCATCTTCCAGCCTTTGCACTTGAATGCGTCGAAAAACTGGAATCCACTACCGATCAGCAGCAGTATTCCAAACAGAAGCACACCGGCCAGCGTCAGCATGACCGTCATCCCCAATCCGATGATCCCGAGAATCAGGGAAATGATTCCCAAAGCAAGAATCCATCCCCAATTCTTCTTGGCATCTCCAAAAACGAGGTGACGAGATACAGCCATTGATGTTGTGGTGTCATTGGACATCGGGACAGCCTCCTTTCCTTTGATGGAAATTGGTGTTCACAAGGCAAAATGGACTTCATCACATTCAGTACCTTTTTACCTTTAAAACGATTCCATTCGCTCTCAGAAAAAGCTCCTCAATTAACCCCCCTCTTCCCGGGAATTGTCA
>JARRRG010000145.1:0-5788 GCA_037380965.1 Deltaproteobacteria bacterium | reverse complement strand
CCCTATCATCTTTCGCAGGAAAAGCCTCTCGGTAAGCAGGCCCAGGATCATGCCGACTACCAGAGTGCCTCCCAGCGCGAACACAAACGCGGTCTCTATCGGCAGCAAGGTTACCAGATGAGTGTACAGCGCCAAGCAGACATAGCCGCCGATCATGGTCAGTTCACCCATGGCCAGGTTCAGGACTCCGGAGCATTTGTAGATGAGCACCCACCCGAGCGCTACCAGGGCATAAATCGAACCGACCATAATCCCCGTTATCAACAACTGCATGAACAGTTCCATTAACTGCTTCCTCCCTCTTAGGACACGTCCTGGAGCCTGATATCCTGTTTAATTTCAGCCACTCTGCCGTCCTCGTACGTGATGTTGGTCTCCATGTGGAGCATCTCTTGCCCCGAGTAGAGTGCGTCGATGATTTGTTTGTATCGGTTCTCCACGAAAGCTCTCCGGATCTTTCGAGTTCGGGTCAGTTCGTCGTCGTCCGCGTCGAATTCCTTGTAGAGATTGGCGAACCTACGGATTCGTGCGGCCTCGGGGACGGTTCGGTTCACTTCCGCGATCGGTTTGGAAACCAGATCGTAAACCTCAGGGGTCTGCGACAGTTCCGGGTAGCTGGTATAGTTGATTCCGTGATCTTCGGCCCATTTCCCCACGGTATTGTAGTCAATGCAGACGATTGCGGTCACATAATCCCTCTCGTGGCCCACCACCAGCGCGTCTTTCAAATAGGGGCTGAACTTGAGCCGTGACTCGAGAAACTGGGGTGAAGACTTGCTCCCATCGCTCAGGATCATGATATCCTTCGTGCGGTCAAACACGACGAGGTGGCCGTCCTCGTCGATAAAACCGGTGTCTCCGGAATAGAGCCATCCATCCTTGAGGGTCTTTTCAGTCTCTTCCGGCATCTTGTAGTATCCGACGAAAACCGACGGACTCTTTGAGATGATTTCCCCGGTCTCGGTGATCTCTACTTCTGTTTCGGGGATGGGGCTTCCCACGGTATCAAACTTGATGTCGTTGTCCCGATGGACCACCGAGATGCCGGCGATCTCGGTTTGCCCGTAGATCTGCTTGAGATTCACACCAATGGCATGGAAAAATCTAAAATGGTCAGGCCCCATCGCGGCCCCGCCCGTATAGGCGTGACGAACCCGGCTCAGCCCGAGGTGGTCCCGGATCTTCCCGTAGCAACCGATTTCAGCCAGCAACCTGAGTATGTGCCAGTACCACGCGATCGATTTCTTCTCGAACTTGCGCTCCGCCATCTCGTATCCGATTTTCATGGACACATTGAAAATCCACCGTTTCAGCCAGGTAGCATCCAGGTGCTTGACCTGGACCTCTCTCGTGTACTGCTCGTAAAGGCGCGGTGGTGCGAACATCACGTGGGGGCCGACTTCCCGGACGTTCGCCTGCGCGGTCTCCGGTTCCTCCGGGAAATTGAGGGTAAATCCGACCTGAAGACCGCAGGAGATGGACATCATCTGCTCGCCGATCCAGGCAAAGGGGAGATAGGAGACAAAGTCGTCTGACGGCCGGCACGGATCCACCGTCATCAGGTTGCGACCCATCGTGAGCATGTTCCAGTGCGTCAACAGGGCCCCTTTAGGCTTCGCGGTCGTCCCCGAGGTATAAAAGAGGAGGCAGACATCATCCCCCGTGCCTTTGTCCACCAGGCTTTGGAACAGGTTCGGGTCTTCCTTCTCTTTCTCGCGACCGAGGCGCATCACTTCTTTCAAGCTGATCAGCATGGGATCGTCATAGTGTCGCATGCCCTTCGGGTCATCCCATATGATCTTTTCCAGCTTTGGGCATTGATCCCTGATTGCCAGGGCCTTATCCACCTCTTCCTGGCCCTCCGCGATGTAGAATTTTGAATCGGAGTGATCGACGATGTACTGCACCTCGTCCATGAGGCAGTCCTGAAAGAGCCACACGCCTATGCCACCCCCGCACATCGCAGCCATTTCAGTCCAAAGTGCCTCGGGCCGGTTGTCACCGATCATGATCACCTTGTCCTCACGATTGAGGCCCAGGCTGACCATTCCCAGGCAAATGTGCTTCACGTTCTCGAGGTACTGGGTCCACGTGAAGGGAATCCAAATGCCGAACTCCTTCTCCCGCATGGCCACCTTGTTCGATCCGAATTTCCCACTTTGCCGCACCAGGAGCTTGGGGAGCGTCAGGTCCTTGGTGATTTCAATTTCTTTGAAATAGCTGAGTTCATCTGCGGCTGACATAGAGATCCTCCACCTCGCCTAGATACGCCTTGATCACTTCCGGATTCTCCTGGACTTCTTGCGGGGTGCCCTCCGCGATCTTCACGCCGAAGTTGAGAGCCATCACGCGGTCGGAAAGATCCATGACAACCCCCATGTCATGTTCCACCAGCACGCACGTGACCTGCCATCGTTCATCCTCATTGATGTCGATGATGAAGCGCGCCATGTCCTCGACTTCTTCGAGGTTCAATCCTGCCAGGGGCTCGTCAAGGAGAATCACCTCGGGCTGAAGCGCAAGAGCCCGTGCCAGTTCTATCCGTTTTTGCAGACCGTACGGGAGCATGCCCGTGACTTCATTTCGCACCGCTTCGATCTCGAGGAGGTCGATAATCTCCTCCTCGATGAATTGGCGGTTGCGGATTTCTTCTCCGCTGGTCTTGCCCCAATACATGCTGGCAAAGAAGACCCCCGACCTCAGATGCATGTGTCGGCCGAGGCGTATATTGTCCAGGACCGTCATCCCGCCGAAAAGCTCAATCTTTTGGAACGTGCGCGATATGCCGAGTCCGGCGCGCCGATGGGGGGAGAATCTCGTAATGTCTCGATCGTGGAAGAACATGCGGCCCTTTTGGGGATGGTACAAGCCGTTGACGCAGTTCATCATGCACGTCTTGCCTGCTCCGTTGGGGCCGATGATGGAGAAAATCTCTCCCCTTCGGACCTCGAAGCTGACGTCAGTGAGAGCTGCCACGCCATGGAAGGAGAGAAAAAGATTCTTCGCCTCAAGTATGACTTCCGACATTCAGCATCCCCTTCTCAAATGTTGATATTTCCTTAGGAATTGGCCTTTCGGCCCATTCGACACTGCTTCAAACGGTTGGCCGGGACAAGTGACGGATTCGCCGCGATCCGTTCTCACTCTCCCTCTTGACGGGAACGGCGTACTTTACCACAAGCTATACATACAGTCGACCCCAGCTCTTTGAACGAGGGGGATTAGCAAGTTAGCCGTGGGAAACCTTTGGAAGGACCGACGATGGGTCCGGTGCTCGAACTCTTCGCCGTCGTGAGGTCGGACCTGCTTAGACGACGCCTCAACAGGTTAGGAAAGGGGGCCTTACACACACCAATTTTCTCTGCGGACCCCTTTGGCCCCTCCCACAACGCGATCTCTCGAACATTGAAACGGATAACACCCACGAGCCCCATCATGAATAAACTCATATTGAAAAGTCAAGGTGAAAAATGGTATAGATGATCCCGTCTTCGGGTCTCATCAGCAGTTCCCATGTCATTGAAGTTTTTCTGTCCAAGGCCGGGCCATGATGATCGCGGTGGCGATCCGGTTCGACGAAACCGGGGACAACAGCGCCAAAGAAAGCCTTGCCGGAGGGCAGGGGCCGGCGGCTCGAGGGGAAGCTTTCCGGGAACACGGCGTCTCGGTATCCAAGGTCGAGTGCTCTGACCCCGCTGCCTCGGGAAGAAGCCGGCACAAGCCGCTCGATTCGGGCGGCAACGGTACACGTCGGCTCGTGGAGATGGGGCCATAGCCCACGTCAACACGTTGAGGGGCGATAAGCGGACATGCTTTCTGATTGGTTTGCTCGCCAAGGAGGGCCCGTATGGGTGAAGAGAAAATCCTCTTGAGAGAGATGCGGGACGGTGTGGTAATTCTGACGATTAACCGACCCCAGGCCCTGAACTGCTTCAATATGACGCTCCTCGAAGAATTCGGCCGGGTCGTCTCGGAAATTGCCTTTGACAGGGAGGCCAGGGTCGTTCTTATTACCGGTTGCCCGGAAGGGAAGAACGCGTTCAGCACGGGAGCGGATCTGAAAGAGAGGGCCGGCATGACCCCCGACGAGGTCCGGCTCTATATCCAGACGATCAGGAACCTCTTTACGAGCGTCGAGGAGCTCCCCAAACCGGTGATCGCCGCGGTGAACGGATACGCGTTCGGGGGCGGGCTCGAACTGGCTCTGGCCAGCGACATACGGCTCGCTTCGAGCAATGCGGTGGTGGGACTTACCGAGACAAGCCTGGCTGTCATACCGGGAGCAGGCGGGACACAGAGACTTCCGCGCGTCGTGGGCGCAGCCCGGGCAAAAGAGATGATCCTTCGCGCCAGGCGGATCACCGCGGCCGAAGGTCTTGAAATAGGGCTGTTTCTTGAAGTTGTCGAACCGGAACGGTTGCTCGAACGCGCCATGGAGATTGCCAAAGAGATCGCGGCAAACGGGCCGGTGGCCCTCGCCCAAGCCAAGTACGCGATCAATAAGGGAATAGAGGTGAGTTTGCCGGTAGGACTGGCCATAGAATCGAACGCCTACGCGGTTACGATCCCAACCAGAGACAGGACGGAAGGTCTCACCGCGTTCAGAGAGAAACGAAAGCCCGTGTATACGGGGGAATAAAGAGGAGGACGAGGCGGTATGCCAACACATGAACTCGCTTATCCCAAAAAAGTTCAGATCAATGACATCACCGTCCGTGACGGCTTCCAGCACGAGGAGATATGGATTCCGACGGAGGCCAAGCTTTACTACCTGGAAGAGCTGATTCTTTGCGGGATAAAGGATCTCGAGGTAACGAATTTCGGCAATCCGCGTTTGATGCCCCAATTCAAAGATGCCACCGAGCTGCTCAAGCTGCTGAGGGACTCGCGGAAACTCTCTCGAGCCGGCGTGAATTGGGACGATGTGACCCTTACCGCAATTACGATCCGGGAGAGAGCCGTCGATGAAGCCATCGCCGCGAAAAAGGAAGGATACGGACCGGACCGAATCCTCATGATGGTTTCTACCGATGAGGAGCATCATTTCGCCAACTCCGGGACCACGCTGCCCAACTACTGGGAAGAGGCGAAACGATGTATCGACAAGGCCGCGCAGCAAGGAATCAAGATGTGCGGGACCGTGTCCACCATCTGGGGGTCGCCCATTTCAGGACCCACGCCCCTGGAGGAAGCGGTAGAATTCACCAAGCGCTGGCTCGACATCGGAGCCGCGGACATCGAACACGCGGACCATGATGGGAGCGCTCCACCGGATCAGGTCTACCAGTACTACTCAATGATCATGGAGGAGATTCCGGATCCGAGTCTTCATATCGCCCACTTTCATGTCACCCGAGGCTGGGGCACCGCAAATTGCCTCGCTGCTCTCCAGGCAGGCATCGAGATCTTCGAGGGCACGCTGGGCGGCCTCGGTGGTCAGCCCGCGAACTTCCTCGACCGCGTTCCCGTAGCGGGCACCGGGGCCTACTATTACCGTGACCCCAATGTAGTCGGACTCCAATCGATCGAGGACATGGTGGTGATGATGGATGAGATGGGGATTGAAACGGGAATCGATGTGGATCGACTTCTGGATCTCGGGACCATGATGGAGAAAACTATCGGCAGACGACTGAGATCCGAGTCGATCCTGAATCGCCGGATTCCCAGGCAGCCGCGGGAGGAGTTCAAGAGAAAGGGCCTTGCCCAACTGAAACAGAAGCTCGGAGAGGAACCCGGACAGAAGTTTCCCTCAGATTGGCCTGCTTCATCCACCTACCGGTATGCC
>JARRRG010000144.1:0-8606 GCA_037380965.1 Deltaproteobacteria bacterium | reverse complement strand
AAGGTTACCCGGCGTTCCAGAGTCTTGATATCCGATGAGAGGATTTCATTCTCTTCGTGAAGCGACGCTCTTTTTTCTTCCAGTTGGTGCTTTTGGGTGAGGCCCATCTCACCCATGAGGAGGCCCGCGGAAACCAATACAACAAAGAAAACGATAAGCTGTAAAAATCTGACAGTTCGGCCAACAACTGGTTTCATAAAAAAACCCGGCGGCAGATTTGCGGGCACAGGACCTGCCTGGCACCGTACTGCGGTCTCTGTTCAGTTAAGTTATTCTAGACTATACAGCGGGTATTCTCAAGTGATTTCTGAGAAATAAATGATTATCGTGAGAAATGATGCAGCAAAAATGATGTCAATCTTGACCGGTCTCCGAATGGCTCGGGCAGAATCCCCCGCTCAAACAGCGCCCCCACAAGGGCACCCAATCCCCCGGCCATCCCCGACCAGCGACGACCCAGGGGGCTGGCAAGAAAATCCATCGGGACGCCGTCGAAGAGGATCGACCCTTCTGAGAGGAAGATCATTCGATCCGCTGCCACAGAGTCTTCGAGGTCATTCGTCACCTCGATGAGGGTCAGCCCCGGATCACGGCGGAGCGACGCGAGCAGAGAGCGAATCGACAGGCGACTCGGTCGGTCAAGCATGGCAAAGGCTTCGTCAATGATCAGGACCCGCGCTCCCGCGGCAAGCATGCCGGCCAGGGCGAGCTTCTGTTGCTCGCCGCCGGAGAGCGTGTGGGTCAGGCGCTTTTCCATGCCGGTCAGTCCCGTCCATTCCAGGGCCTGTGCGAGCCTTTCCCGCATCTCAGGCGCGGGGAGGCCCAGGTTTTCCAGGCCGAAGACCACATCCTCCTCGACCGAGACGCCGACAAGCGAATCATAGGGATCCCCGCCCACGTATCCAGCGTCAAAGACAAGATCGCCCGGTGAGGTGATTGTTCCCGAATCGGGCTGGAGCATACCCTTGATGAGCTTTGCGAGGGTGGTTTTTCCGGAAGCGTCCGCGCCGGCAATCACGAGTGAGGAGAGGAGCTCGATCTCGAGGTCGAGATCCGTAAAGACCGGCGGCGCGCCGGGATGATAGGAGAAGGAGACGTTCTCGAGGTGTATCATGTACACCCGAATGTGTGCGGCGACCCCGCGGCGCGGGCCGCGGGGGAGCTTGGCACGTTATTGCCCGGACTTGAAGGTGTCCCGAATCTTGTCCGTAATTCCTTTGGGTGCCGCGGCACCATTGGTCTTTTTCTTCTCGGGTTGTTTCTCGACCAGTTCCACCACGGACATCTGGGCCCTGTCGCCGGCCGCGCGGGGCGATCTCTTCGAACAAGCGACGCGCGGCCTCTTTGGACCGCACCACCTTGAGGGCCTGCCGTCGCGCGTGAAGGTCTCCCCGTTTGCCGAGGGTGATGACTTTGTCGGCAACGGATCGCAGTGCCTTGGCCCTGGCATCGGTGGTGGTAATACTCTCCTGCTCGAGAAGCGATGTCACCATATTTCGGAGCATGGCCGTCCGGTGAGAGGTCTTCATTCCCAATTTGTATTTCGATTTTCTATGCCGCATTGTAGTCTCCGACCCCTATTCACCGATGAAGTTTTCGCGTTCCTGCCGCATCTGTTCCAGCTCTTCCCGTGAAGGAAAATTGGGGATGACCATGCCGAGACCGAGACCCATGTCCGCGAGTATTTCCTTGATCTCGTTGAGGGACTTTCGGCCGAAATTCTTGGTCTTGAGCATCTCGGCCTCAGACCGCTGAACCAATTCCCCGATGAACTTTATGTCAGCGTTTTTCAAGCAGTTAGCGGAACGCACGCTCAGCTCCAGTTCGCTCACACTCCGGAAGAGATTCTCATTGATCTCGGGTTCCCGTTCGAGCTTCTCCTCTTCAATCGGCTTGTCTTCTTCTTCGAAATTAAGGAAGACGAGGAACTGCTCCCTGAGAATTTTTGCCGCCTGAGCCAATGCGTCTTCCGGGAGCACCGCACCATTGGTCCAGATTTCCATGGTCAGTTTGTCGTAATCGGTTCTTCGGCCCACACGCGCGTTGGTGATCTTGTAACTCACCTTGCGGACGGGCGAAAACACCGCGTCGAGCGCGAGTGTTCCTATGGGATCGTCTTCGGTCTTATTGGCTTCGGACGGGACGTATCCCTTCCCCCACTCGGCCTTCATCAACATCGAGAGACGACCTTCTTTGGACATGGTGGCCAGCGGTTGCTCGGGATTGATAATCTCGACCGTCGCATCGGTGATGATATCCCCGGCCCGCACTTCGCCTTCACCCTTCACTTCCAGTCTCAGCTCCCTGGGCTCCCGGGCATGAAGTCGCAATTGGACCTGCTTGAGGTTCAGGACCAGATCCGTGACATCCTCTTTAACCCCGGGAATCGCGGAGAACTCGTGGAGTACCCCGTCGATCTTGACAGAGGTGATGGCAGCTCCCTGCAATGAGGAGAGAAGCACTCGCCGCAACGCGTTCCCAAGAGTTATGCCGAACCCTCTTTCAAGGGGCTCGCACACAAACTTCCCGTAGAAGGGCGTATGTGTGCTCTCCTCCACATCCATACGGCGTGGCCGGATGAGCTCAGTCCAATTTCGCCTCATTAGGGCTTGTTCTGTTTCGCTCATGGCTCCCCTCATCGTTGTTCGCGAATTCCGCAGCACGGAATTCCCAACCTTTTCTCAGCTCCTCTATTCCTTCCCCATCGCAGTGCCGCACCCTTGACACGAACGGGTCGCCGCGGGGCCATTCCGCCCAGGAAGGCCGCACGGCTCACGCTCCGGGCGCGGATCTTACTTCGAGTAGAACTCGACAATGAACTGCTCCCGTATGGTGGGAGGCAGTTCCTCTCGGGTGGGTAGCGCTTTCACCACACCCTTGAACGCCGCGACATCGACTTCCAGCCATTCCGGAAGGCCGCGACGACTGACGGTTTTCAGCGCGTCGTCTATCGATTGAATCTTTTTGCTCTTTTCCTTCACCTCGACCACCGCGCCGGGTCGCGTCCGGTACGACGCGATCGTGACCTTGCGACCGTTTACGAGAAAATGCCCGTGATTGATCAGTTGCCTGGCCTCTGCTCGGGAGGAAGCGAAGCCCATCCTGTACACGATGTTATCCAGGCGGGATTCGAGCAGGCGGAGCAGATTCTCGCCGGTGACCCCCCGCTTTTGTTCAGCGAGCCGGACATAGTTGCGGAATTGCTTCTCGAGGAGACCGTACAGGCGCCTTACCTTTTGCTTCTCCCTGAGCTGAATGCCGTAATCGGTCTGTTTTCTGGATCGCCCTTGACCGTGCTGTCCGGGGGGATAATTTCTTCTCTCCGCCGAGCACTTGTCTGAGTAACAGCGATCCCCTTTCAGAAAGAGCTTTTCCGATTCTCTTCGGCAGAACCTGCAAACTGACTCTGTATAACGTGCCAAGCCTCACTCCTCTGGTTGTTCCAAGAACAGTTTCCACCCGCTCGGGTCAGACCCGCCTCCTCTTTGGCGGCCGGCAACCGTTATGGGGTATGGGAGTCACATCTTTTATCAGGGTGATCCGGAATCCTGCGGCCTGCAGGGCTCGCAGGGCCGTCTCCCTGCCGGCTCCCGGTCCCTTTATCAGGACGTCGACACTTCTCATGCCCTGGTCCATTGCTTTGCGCGCGGCATCCTCAGCAGCAAGCTGGGACGCGAAGGGAGTAGATTTTCGAGACCCTTTGAAGCCCTGGGTACCTGCGGAAGCCCACGCGACCGTCTTGCCCTCGGGGTCGGTGATCGTGATGATCGTGTTGTTGAACGTGGACTGAATGTGGGCCACCCCGTGGGGGACGTTGCGTTTTTCCTTTTTCTTGCGTTGCACTCGCCTTCTTGGCATCGATCTCTCCCGCTGTCTTCTGCGCGATTGCTCGAACGACCGGGGCACGGTACGAATCGGTTGGCCCCTCCCCGGCCGGTTCTCGTCGTGGGGAGCGCCGGTTCGTGAGCACCGGGCCAACCAGCGCCTACCGATCTGATGCTTTTTCGGACCCTTACGGGTACGAGCATTGGTATGGGTACGCTGACCCCGGACCGGCAGACCGCGGCGATGTCTCAGGCCGCGGTAGGATCCCAGATCCATGAGCCGCTTGACGTTCATGGTGACTTCCCGCCGAAGGTCTCCCTCAACCTTGTACGAGCGATCGATAACCTCGCGGATCTTGGCTGCTTCCACTTCGGTGAGCTGATCCGTATTGAGGTTTGGATCAAGGTTGGTTTCATCCAGGATCCGCTTGGCGCCCGTCCGACCAATCCCGTGGATGTATGTCAGCGCAATTTCCAGGCGCTTGTTTTTCGGCAGGTCAACTCCAGCAATACGAGCCACGATCTTACTCCCTGGTGAGAACTTGAACGGCAGCCGGGCTTAACCCTGGCGTTGCTTATGTTTCGGGTTCTCGCAGATCACGCGGACAGTTCCTTTTCGCCGAATGATCTTACACTTGTCGCAAATTTTCTTTACTGACGCCCTGACTTTCATTCGCGTTCCCTCGTCCAATATGTGGGATATGTCTTTCGTTCACTCCGCTCCGGGCACGAGAACCGCCCGTAGAACGGCACTTGGAAAACATGATATTCTCATGCTGCTCGCCGGCCCATTTCCCGGCCGGCACCCCACTAGCACAGGATTTTCTCAATAGACTCAAAAATCCGGTCGATCGGGCCGACGCCCTCGACCCGGTGCAGCAATCCTTTCTCCGAATAGTAGTCGATCAAAGGAGCGGTCTGTTCGGCATACACGTTCAACCGTTCCCGGATGGTGGCTTCGGAATCGTCATCCCGCTGATAAAGCTCGCTGCCGCACGCGTCACAAATGCCGTCCTTCTTCGGGGGATTGAACATGACGTGATACATCTTGCCGCATTCGGAATTCCGGCAGGTGCGCCTTCCGGTAAGCCTTTTCATCAGCTCGTCATCGGGCACGTCCACCAGGATCGCATGATCAATCGGCTTTCCCATATCGTTCAGGATCCTGTCGAGCGCCTCGGCCTGGGGCAACGTCCGGGGAAACCCATCGAGCATAAATCCTGCTTCCAGGTCCGGTTTCGTCAGCCGTTCCTCTACGACGCCCACGACGACATCGTCGGGAACGAGCTCGCCCTTGTCCATGTACTCCTTGGCCTTGAGGCCCATTGGGGTCCCTTCCTTCACGGCCGCCCGGAAAATGTCTCCTGTCGAGACCTGGGGAATCCCGAACTTCTCGGTAAGCTTCTTGGCCTGCGTGCCCTTGCCCGAGCCCGGTCCACCCAACAATACGATTCTCATGCTCGTTTCCTCGCGCGAGTGGAGCAACGGTTACCCGCGTCGCCCCTTGATCCTGCCCGTTCGGATGAATCCTTCATAGTGCCTCTGGATCATGTGAGACTCCATCTGACTCAGCGTATCCAGGGCTACGCCCACCACAATGAGCAGCGATGTTCCTCCGAAATAAAAGGGCGCGTTGAACTGTGCGATAAGGATAGACGGCAGCACACACACTACCGAGACGTAAATCGCGCCTCCGAATGTGAGTCGTGTCAATACCTTATCAATATATTGGGACGTTTTCTTCCCCGGCCGTATCCCGGGGATGTATCCCCCGTATTTCTTCATGTTGTCGGCCACATCCACCGGATTGAACGTGACCGCAGTGTAGAAGTAACAGAAGAAAATGATCAGCCCCACAAAGATAATTTCATAGATGCCCGTTCCAGGCCGCAGCCAACTGGTCAGATGCTGGAGAAAGGGCACATTGAGAAACTGTGCGATCGTCGCGGGGAAAATGATCAGCGACGATGCAAATATCGGGGGAATAACCCCCGCGGTATTGACCTTGAGGGGCAGATGCGTGCTCTGACCTCCATAAATCCGTCGGCCGACCACGCGTTTCGCGTATTGGACCGGTATTCGGCGCTGCCCCCTCTCCACGAACACGATGACGGCAATAACGATCACCATGATGAGAATGAGCAGCAGCAGTATGAGAAAGCCCATGTCACCGGTCTTCACCAACTGAATCGTGCTGCCCAACGCGGACGGCATCCTCGCCACAATGCCCGCAAAGATGATGAGGGAGATCCCATTGCCGATTCCCCGCTCGGTGATCTGTTCTCCCAGCCACATCAGAAACGCGGTCCCCGCGGTCAGCGTAATCATGGACAGGATGATGAACGCGGGCTTCGAGATATACACCATCCCTTCCGTGCGGGCCAGCCCGATGCTGATACCCATGCCCTGCACCAACGACAGGAGAATGGTCCCGTAACGGGTATACTGCGTGATCTTCTTGCGACCGGCTTCCCCTTCCTTGGACAGGCGCTCGAGATGGGGCACGACCACCGTCAACAGTTGCAGGATGATGGACGCGCTGATGTAGGGCATGATCCCCAGGGAAAAGACGGAGAAATTCTCCATCGCTCCTCCGGTGAACATGTCGATGATCCCGAAGAGCGTCTGTTGATACTGGTGGAAGAACTCTTTCAGCGCGGCCGAATTGATGCCGGGCGTGGGAACGTGCACACCCACACGGTAGACCAGCAGCATCAGAAGCGTGAAGATCACTCTCCGCTTCAGTTCGGGAATCTTGGTTATGTTGGCCAGTGCGCCTACTGCCACTTGTTTCTCCAGGAGAAGGAACTCTTGTCCATCTTACGCATGACCCGCATAAGCGTGCAGCGGAAGATCATTAATCCTCCACGGTGCCACCCGCGGCCTCAATCTTTGATCGTGCCGAAGCACTCACCCGGTCCAATCTGACGGTGTAGGCCGCGCTGAGCTCTCCGTCGGAGAGGAGCTTGACAGGTCCCTGCCTCTTTACCATTCCATGTTCCCGCAGCATTTCCGCGGTTATGACCGTGCCGGCCTCAAAGCGTGACAGGTCCTTGACATTCACCACATTGTAGCGAACCTTGAAGGGGGCGTTTGTGAAACCCTTCTTGGGAAGGCGTCTCTGGAGAGGCATTTGGCCGCCCTCGAACCCGGGGGCAATTTCCATGACTATCTCCCCCGGATTCCCGGGTGCTCTCCGGCTCAATCCGGAACCTCTTCCACGTCAACCAGGTGTCCCACTTTGAGCACCATGCCACGGATCGCCGGACTGTCCTCGAGTACGCGGCTTTGGCGAATCTTCTTCAGTCCAAGTCCGCGGACGGTTTCCTTCTGGGATTTGGTTGATTTTATCGTGCTCTTTTTCAGCGTGACCTTAAGCATTGGAAAGGAGCTCCTCTCCCGTTTCAGGCTCTCCAGCCTCGCCGGCTTTGCCAAGTTTCCTCGCGATATCTCGAGGGGTCCGAAGCCCCCTCAACCCCTCAAACGTTGCCTTGACCACATTATGGGGGTTGTTCGTTCCGATGCACTTGGTAAGAATGTCTGTGATGCCAACTGCTTCCATCACCGCTCTCACGGCTCCCCCTGCGATGACGCCTGTTCCGGACCCGGCAGGTTTGAGCATCACTTTCGCGGCCCCGAATCGGCCCATGATCTCGTGGGGAATAGTGCCGTTCACGATCGGCACCTCAATCATTGATCCTTTGGCCCGCTCCACGCCCTTGCGTATTGCCTCGGGGACCTCGTTGGCCTTGCCCAGTCCGTGCCCGACCCGTCCCTGGCCGTCTCCCACGACTACCACGGCGCTGAAAGAAAATCTCCTCCCGCCTTTGACGACCTTGGCCACACGACTCAAATGTACGAGCCGGTCTTTGAGCTCGGCTTCAACAGGCATATTGGATCTATTCAGCAAGCGCATCCTCCTCTAATTAAGCCCCTAGAAATCGAGGCCTCCCTCGCGGGCGCCCTCTGCAAGAGCCCTCACCTTGCCATGGTAGAGGTACGGCCCCGAAGTTCTTTGTCCAGGGAGGAAGCGCACGCTACCGTGATCCCCCGGCGGTCATCAATGATCTGGGCAGAGATGTTCCTGTTCGATCGAAAAACCGTCAAGCGCAACCGATCTCCTCTACCGGTAATCTGGTGGCGGACGCGGGTGCTCCTCTTTTTCCGTAAGACTGATTTGTTACTTCGTTTGCCCATTCGCACTTCCTCTTCGCCGCGTTGACCCTCCGTGGGGCTCGTCACCGGTTCTCAGCTCTCCGCAACCCGCCTACTTGGCTCCGGCCTTTCCGACCTTCCTGCGAACCTGCTCACCGAGGTACCGTATGCCCTTGCCGCGGTAGGGTTCCGGCTTGCGCACTCTGCGAATACGCGCGGCCACCTCTCCGACGAGTTGCTTGTCGATGCCCCGGACATGGATGATCGTGTTCCTTTCGACATCGATGGTGAGCCCTTCCGGAATGGGGATGACCACGGGATGGGAATAGCCGACATTGAGTGTCACTGTCTTACCGTCGGCCTGGGCCCTGTATCCAACACCCTGAATCTCCAATGACTTTGTGAAGCCCTCGGCTACGCCGGTCACCATGTTCTGAATGAGGCTCCTCATCAATCCGTGCATGGCACGGCCCTTGCGGCTCGTGTCCAGGGCGGAGACCCGGATCTGAGATTTGTCCACGTCCAGCGCGACGAGGCTTGAAACCGGCATATTCAGGTTGCCCTCCGGACCCTTTACACTCAGGGTGGGCTCCTTGAAATTCACCGTTACCGTATCGGGGACCTGTA